>CANGWH010000042.1 GCA_947457565.1 Flavobacteriales bacterium | reverse complement strand
TAAAGTACAAAATGTTATTTTTGAACCATGTTGAGAAAGTTATTCTTGATAGGATTAGTTACAATTTCTTCATCCTTATTTGCTCAGGCAGGTTTTGATGATGATGTTCAAGACGTTGCAGTGCCCGTTGATGGTGGAATAACCTTCGTAGTTGCAGGCGCAATTGCTTATGGCATCAGCAGAAGTAAACAAAAAAACAACAATAATTAATTGATGTAATCGGACAGTCAAGCGTCCAACTCAATGTCCATCCATTTTAGACTCCTTTCAGGAAATTTGTATTCACTCTTGCAAGTTATCCGAAGTACATAATTCTTCATTGTACTCCCAAGTTTACACTTTTTACTTTGTCAACAAACACAAGAAATGGCTCGCTTCTTGCGTTCTAACTTTGTACAAATTCAAATTCCCTAATTATTGTACCTAAAAAAAAGTAAAGCTCATGAAAAAGTTATTGTTTGCATTAGCCGTAATCGTTATATCCTCCTCTTGCGGATCCCAAAAAAAAGCTTGCTCCCCCGCCCGAAAAAGCTACTACCACAAGACCTTCCTAAATTTCTAAAAACCCATCCATGGAATACAGAAGAATGGGTAAAACTGGCTTGCCAATCAGCGAGTTAAGTTTTGGGTCTTGGATTACCTTCGGCAATCAAATTGATTACAAATTGTCCGAATCACTCATGGACATGGCCTACGATGCCGGTGTTAATTTTTTCGATAATGCTGAAGTCTATGCCGCCGGAGAAAGCGAACGAGTAATGGGTGATATTTTATCCAAAAGAACCTGGTCTCGAGACTCCTACATCCTAAGTTCCAAGGTGTTTTTTGGTGCAGGTGCCAAAGTTCCAACCCAAAAAGGATTGCATAGAAAACACGTTGTGGAAGCGTGTAATCAAGCATTAACACGATTAAAAACAGATTATTTAGATCTATACTTTTGTCATAGACCCGATAAAGAAACACCTATAGAAGAAACCGTTTGGACCATGCACCAATTGATTCTTCAAGGTAAAGTATTATACTGGGGCACCTCCGAATGGAGCGCGCAAGAAATCATGGAAGCCCATGCGGTGGCTCAACGATACAACTTAATCGGCCCTGTAGTTGAACAACCCCAATACAATATGTTAGTAAGGGATAAAGTGGAAGTAGAATACAGCCAAATCTATAAGACAACCGGCTTGGGTACCACCATCTGGAGTCCGCTTGCCAGTGGTTTTTTAACGGGGAAATATAAAAACAATACCGACCCTAATGCCCGTTTGAATCGCGGGGAATTAGGATGGTTGGCCGAACGATTATTGCAAGAACAAAACCACATTATCGTAGATAAACTTTCTTCCCTTGCCGCAGATCTTGGAACCAGTTTACCGAAAGTGGGAGTGGCTTGGTGCTTAAAAAACCCCAATGTATCCACCGTGATTCTAGGAGCTACCAAACCCCAACAGCTACAAGAAACATTACAAGCCACCGAAGTAGTTCCTTTACTTACCCCAGAAATAATGGAGCAAATTGAAAGAATATTAAATAACAAACCCCAACACCCACCCTATTAAGATTAACAACCGCTCCCCCTATTAATAGAATCCTTTATTTTTGTCGATCTTTTGAAGCAGCTGTCAAGATACAAACCCGAACAAGTAACTAAAAGCAACGAATCTCTCGTTGACTGGTCTTTTATGATTAGTTGTTTAATCACCAAGGCCTTTGCAAACAGTAAAAATATCCAACGATTAAACCAATCTATTGCAGTTATATCCTTACTGATTTACTCCCTGTTTACTACACCTTGTCTGCATGCCGATCCCATTAAAAAGGCACTAAAAGCCATAAAAAACAATCAAAAAGAGTTAGCGCTGCAAAAATTATTATTACGACAGCTTACTAAAGACAGCAGCAATCCCGTTTTTTGGCATGCCATAGCCCTGTGTTTAGACAACGAAATAAGTAAACCCACTGCATATGAAACCTATTTATATAGCGTTCGTTGCTGGGGAGTAGTGAAAGATCCTGCGAGAATCAAAAAAATAGAAAAGAAATACAAAATCACTGCATTAAATACAGATTCACTGCTACAAATTGCTACATTAGATTGGATTGCGCATCAGCCGAATTTCGACTTAAATTCTGCCCGGGCACTCCTGAAAATTTTAGAAGAAAATACCTCTTTATTGGTAGAATTTCAAAAGTTAATCATCGGACCTATAGAAAACTGGAGTTCTGTATCGGTAAAAACTCATTTGAAATTATTGGATGTCCAAGAAGAGTACATCGATAAATTAGAGTTCGATTCAATCCTTAACTCACGAAATATTAATGCATTAAAAAATCGAAGAGACCAATTAGCAAATCTCCCATCCTATGCAATAACAGACAAAACCAAAGCCTTATTGAAAATGGCCCAGGATACGCTCATGCAGTGGGAATTTGAAGAAATGCAGGCCGAAGAAACCCTCGAAGCTTTTGCCCGATTTTTGAAAAATTACCCCAATGCATCGGCTTTCCAAAAAATATGGATCGCACAAAAATCCGAAGCCATCCGATTCAATACCGCACAGCAACTCAATACGGTTGAATCCTACGATAACTTCTTACAACAATACCCCAGCAGTCAGTACCGCGATAGAGCCCTGTTGCTTAAACGCGCACTTACAGTAATCCCTGTTCCTGCAAGAAAAGCCAATGGGAAATTTGGCTTTGTAGATTCCGCAAATTTTCAACCCTGGTTGGATTTCGAATACAAATTAGCCTACCCCCTCCATCGATTTAACAATCCCAATAAAATTCAAGAAAACGGGGCCACGCTGATACCAGGTTGCGCCTTAGTAATGATGGAAGACACGTTTGGACTCATCGAATTCACCTACATCACCAAAGACGGTAAACCTTTTACCAAAAACAACTACGAACTAATACATCAGTTTTCTCCAACCCTCGCCTTTGTTCAGCGCGGCGGCCGATGGGGAATTTTAAACGCCCAAGGCAAAGAACTAATTCCCTGCAAATTTGAAAATCTACGATTTGATACCGCACAAAAAAGAGGAGCATTGCAAATGGGGAAAACTTGGGCCTTGTTCAACGAATTCGGCAAGCTGATTTCTGCACCAAAGTATTCTCATTTTGGATTTCAACCCACCGATAATAGTCCAAACGAGTCTAACCCCGTTCTTTGGTTTAAAGGAAAATGTGCCGCAGCCGTTAATGGACAATGGGGGTTGATAGACACCGCTGGCAATGCTTTAACACCCTTTGCCTACGAATCCATGAGCACCCTTCCACACGGAAGATTTCTCGGTAAAATCAATGCCGGATATTGCGTGTGGAGAGACAGCGCCAATTGTACCACCGAATACTCCGAAACCGTAGATTTCGGAAAACCCTATACCCTAATTCAACAGAATAACCTTTGGGGAATCATAGACACCATTGGCAAAGTAATACTCCCGCCCATTTACGAGAAAGCCTTGCTTGTAGATGCTACCATCGCCCTATTAAAAAATAAAAAGTGGCTATTTTATTACTCCAAAGGAGAATTTACCTTGCCCATCAAAGGTAATATAGACGATTTCCGCTTGCACGGCGATGGAATCGTATTTGCCAAACAGAAAAAAACTTGGCTGATGTACCATGCAGGAACCCGTACTATCCGCAAAATTTCAACACCCAAGCACAAGCAATTAACCGATACATTGCTCTTTGAATATTCCGGAAACAATGGATTTATTACTCATATCAATGGCAGACCGCTACTAAAAGATACTCTTTCAAATATTTCTCCACTAAACAACCACGAGTGGCTCGCTACAAAATCTACAGGAACAGGTTTACTATGCATACCCTCAATGGAATGGAGCCTTCCACCACTATACCAAGATGTGATCAATAGCGAATACCCCAATTTATACATCGTTCAAAAGAACAACAAATGGGGGGTGGTAAACTCATTCAATATTGAAGTAATACCCATTCAATACGATGCCATCAGCGATGGAGAATTCCCCGGTTATTGGTTTGCGCTAAAGGGCGAAAATACCCTATGGATCGATGCCGCTGGCCGTGAAATATTGTATCCTTAGTTTTCCGTTCGTAATATTGTTGGGTTATGAACAAAAAAATCCTTGTTAGAACTCTGTTGTCCGGCATTGTGGTATTTGTCTGGCAATTTGTTAGTTGGGCAGTCTCCCCACTGCACCAATCATCCCAAAGCCACACCCCAAAACAAGACAGTATCATGCAATTCTTAAACAGCATGAACCTTGAGGAAGGCGGCTATTTTATGCCGATGCCCAAACCAGGTAGTACCCCAGAAGAGTACGAAAAGTTCGCCAACGAAAGCGAAGGAAAACCATGGGCCCAGCTTATCTATCATAAAAACAACCGCAACGACATGTCGTTGAACATGATTCGCGGTTTATTGGTAGATCTACTCCTTGTGTTCTTGTTATTTGGCTTATTGGATTTAATTCCCGCAATTTCAATCCTTCAAGGAGCGTTATATGCCTGCACCATCGGAGTTATTGGTTTTATTTACGAGCCTTACACCCATTATATTTGGTACCAGCAACCCGGTATTTGGTCTTACTTGTTAGACGCCATCGCACCCTATGCTATAATCGGTGCTTTGTACGCCAAATTCTGGCGTAAGTAATCAAATATTACCGCCGAGGCCCTATCTTTGCAGGCCTTTGGCAATGGTCCCGTAGTAGAATGGATACTACGAAAGTCTCCGGAACTTTAGATCCGCGTTCGATTCGCGGCGGGACCACCAAATAAGCAGACAATATCCTGCCGATTTACATTTCAAGGAGCTTTTCTCCATTCTATTTAATGAGTTCAACTAGATAAAAGTAAAAAATTATTTAAAAAATAAAAACCCAATAAAGCATCTTTGCGGAATCGTAACCCATGCGCTTTGATGCTCTTACCGGAATCCGGGCCATTGCAGCCACCCTCGTTTTTATTTACCACAACCGTAAATATTGGCGGGCCCAGTTACATCCCGAAATGCTTAGACTAGTTAATGAATTCCATATCGGTGTTTCATTATTCTTTGTATTAAGCGGCTTTCTAATCGCATTCACGTATTCTACCAAACCCACAGAAAGCCCCAAAAACTATGTTAAATATATTGCATTGCGCTTCGCAAGAATATTCCCATTGTATTGGTTAATACTCATCGCACTATCACTAGATCCCAAATTTGCGCAACTCAAGCACCCCGCTCTAACCGCAAGTTTGTTGCACGGTTTTTCAAATAGACTCAACCTCAACGGCCTCGCTCAGGCATGGTCGCTAAATGTTGAAATGACCTTTTACCTTATGGCCCCATTGCTCTGTTTGCTACAACTAAGATCTCTTATTACGCTAATTGTTTTCTTAGGTAGTCTGCTGCTGCTGACGCTCGGAATAGGAAAAATATGGGAATTATATAACGGGAATCCGCTGCAGTTTTTGCATCCCGTAAAGTTTGTTTTAGGCAGTACTTTCCCGGGTCGATTTACCGAATTTTTAGCCGGAATGCTAATGGCATCGGCCATTAAAAATAATCATTCATGGATCCATTTACCCCATAAATCGGTCATCGGTTGCTTAGGAATTGTGGTCATTACCTATCTAATCGGATTATTCCAACCCGATATTTTTCATCACGGATCAGATCATCCCATCGGCTGGATATTGCAAACCTTTATACTACCCGTTTTTGTAGTTATTACCCTTGCCGGTCTTATTAATGAAGAAACCAGAATGCAAAAAATGCTTAAATCCAACTTATTTATTCTTCTAGGAAACGCCTCGTTTGCATTTTACCTTATCCATATTAGCTATGTAAATATTAGACTTCGATGGTTTTTTTTAGGGCCTGATAGGAACTTTTTTTTGCTATGGCTAATTAGTATTATTCTTTACCTTTTCATCGAAAAACCATTATATAACTATTGCAAAAAAGCAATAACCAAGAACAAACCTCACTAATAAAGCCTACCAAAATCTCATATTTATTCTTTTTGTAATTAACCCTCTTGCATTGAAATTATATTTACATAGTTCAATTTAGGTCAAATGTTTAGATACCAAAGTATAAATCTCCTTAATGCAGCAAGAATAGGTTTTATATTGGCTATCATATGTCACTTTGAACCATTGGTATCTCAACAACATACCATTGCACGATTTAGTCCGAAAACCGCGTTGAAAGGACAAACTGTCACCATCACCGGCACAAACTTTTCAAGCATTACAGCTGTCAATTTTGGTGGGAATTCAGCCGCCTCATTCTCAGTGGTAAATGGAACAACCATTACAGCTATCGTTGGTAGTGGGAATTCAGGTAGCATTTCAGTAAGCAAAACAGGATTTTCAGACGCTACAGCATCCGGTTTCGTTCAAATAGACTCCGTGGTGCAATTATGGACCGACTATAATTCCTATTGGACCAGTGTCGCAGGCAATAACAGCTCAACCCTTCCAGACAACAACCATAACTTATTGGCATTTAAGGTAAATGGAACCACGTATTCAACTGGCGCTACCGACGCAACTCTTACCTCTAATGCTGTAACTTTTACTGCAGGCGACTGGAAAGCTTTACCCGTTAATAATCTCCAAGGTACAAACACCAAGGCAGTAATTGTGTATGCAACGTATGCCGATGGCAGTGTAACGTGTATCAATCCCAACAAAACCATTATTGATGTATTAATCGATGGTACTAAAGGACTAAACCTAGGCACGGGTGTAGCTAATTTTGATGCACAGATGGAATTCACAGTAAGTTCCATAAATTCCAATAAAATTTCAGATAACATTCCAGACATCTTAATCACTCAAGTCGCAGAGCCCACAACTACAGTTTCCGATCGATATTGGTTTACAAATTCCTCAGGAACTATTATTGGCGACACCGTAGTAGCAATTGTGCAAAGCTTACCACTATTGGCCACTTACCGATTGGACGTGCACCAGCTTACAAATTCATCCAGCTCCAACAATAACGCCACTACCAATGGATGTTCAACCAGCAACAATACAAATAGCACTAGACCGTTGAGATTAATGGCACTAAAATTATCCGATTTCAATATAACAAGTTCTAATTCCTCCAATGTTGCACTTCTAAAAATTGCACCGTCTGGTGTTGCAGACTATGCCTTTGTTGCTTACAACGGCGAGTCGTTTACCATTCCAGCACCTACAGTTACCGCTCAACCAACTTCACAAATAATTTGTACTAGTTCATCCAACAACGTTACTTTCTCCGTAACAGCAAGTTCATCAACCACTCCTACCTACCAATGGAAAAAAAACGGAGCAAATATTTCGGGAGCAAATGCAAGTAGCTATACAATCATTGGCGTTACAGCTGCCGATGCCGGTTCTTATGTTTGTGAAATTTCCAATTCAGCTGGTACCATCTTGTCTGATCCTGCTTATCTAAATACCTATATTTCCGTTCAACCAGAAAATAAAACTGTTTGTCAAAATGGAGCTACAACATTATCCATTACCGCTGAAGGTAACTCCCCCAGATACCAGTGGTACTCTAATACTACAAGTACAAACTCAGGGGGCACACTTATTACTGGGGCAACGAATTCAACCTACTCTCCACCAACCTCAACGGCAGGTTCTTTCTACTATTATTGTATAGTTGAACCGAGTTCATCAAGTCCCTCCTGTTCTACTTCAATAACATCAACTGCAGCCCTAGTTTCGGTTTCGCCAATTACCGTGGCTGGATCCCTGTCCGGCTCCTCAAATGTTTGCTTACCCACTAATTCAACCCAATTAACCCTTGCTGGGAGCACCGGAACAATACAACGTTGGGAGCGGGCAGCCTCAAATACATTCGCAAGTCCAACCACCATTTCCGGTGCAAGCAGTTCTACTTTTACAGCAACTAATGTGTCGTCTACTACCTACTACCGAGTAATGGTAAAAAGTGGAGTTTGTGATGCCGAATATTCCTCAGTGGCTACCATAACACCACTTACTACCTATACTTGGTCTGGAGCAAGCTCGGACGCATTTAACGTTGCTACCAATTGGGTTCTCGGATGTGTTCCGCCATCGGGTGCAAACATATCATTTACTGAAAATCCAAGCAATATCTGTAAGCTTGTTGCCAGTTACACATTAGGAAACATTTCGATTGCAGGTTCCACTTCCAATCATATTTTGGATTTAAATGGATTTCAATTAAGCGTTCAAGGTAGTTTGTCGTTTTCTGGAGGCAAATTAAATGCTCAAAACTCAAATTCTGTTTTAGCTATGATTGGCAGCTCCGCACAGTCCATACCTTCAGGGGGATTGGTAGACAATATTGTGTCCAACCTTACAGTAAACAACAACAATGGTGTCACCCTGAGCGGTCCAACTATATTAACAAGAGTGCTTACCATGACCTTAGGCACACTTTCCACCAATGACCAATTAACGTTTAGATCCAATGCCTCAAATACAGCCGTGATAGCCGCCATCAATTACTCTAACGCAATTAATGGCAAAGTAATCGTTGAAAAATACACGGCTGCCAAACGTTCGTTCCGATTAATTTCTCCCAGTGTAACAACTTCCACATCAATAAAAGAAAATTGGCAAGAAGGAGTTAACAATACCGATACAACCAATTTCAATTCAAACAACCGAAACCCAAACCCCGGTTATGGAACCCACATCGCAGGTGATAAAAATGGAAATAATGGTTTTGATGCTACCCAAACCGGTAATCCTTCTCTTTTTACATTCAATAATTCAACTGGAAATTGGTCGGCAATCAACAACACCAATAGCAATACGTTATCCGCAGGCACCCCCTATCGATTAATGATTAGAGGAGACCGCTCTCTTAATATTCATCAACCCGACAACTTCCCAACACCCACCAACACAACCCTTAGAGCTATAGGCACTCTAACTACAGGGACAATTACTATCTCCAATCTAAATAGTTCCGCCTCTGCTTCGAACTTTATAGGAAACCCCTACCAATGTATGGTAGATATGACATCGGTGCTTAATAATTCTACCAATCTCAATAAAAATTATTACTACGCTTGGGATCCTGACCTTAACTACAGGGGTGGCTATACAACAGTCAATCTCTCAAATAACACCAACAGCCAAGGTTCTTCAGCCAATAAATATTTACAACCCCAACAAGCTTTTTTTGTTTCAACATCATCCAACCCAACAGGTACTCCAACCTTATCTTTCCTTGAAAGCTACAAATACTCCGGTTCAACTACTACCGATAATTTTCGAAAATTAAATACCGATACTAATTTCATTGTCATACGTTTATACGATACGATTAGAAAATTAAATACCGATGCTACTATTTTATATTTTGACGATAATCACTCGAATGAGTATGATGATTTCGATGCAATAAAACTTGTAAATCAGGACGAAATGATTGCAAGCAAAGTAAATAACAGAAATTTATCCATACAATATAGAAGAACACCATCCGAAGTTACAGAAAACATAAACTTATTCATTACAAAATATAGGGGCACTAATTATCAACTTCAAATTGAAAAAAATGGTCTTTCAACCGTAGAATTAATGCTTGAAGACAGACATCTTAACATATCAAAAGTACTAGACAAAGTTGACACCTATAATTACACCTGTATAGCAGGCGAACCATCTGCAGATACTAGTCGGTTTATTTTAAGGGTGAAATCCAACATAAACACAACCATAACACCCACTCCAATACCTGAAAACAGAATCTCCATTTTCCCAAATCCCACATCAATCAAGGTGGAACTAATCAACAATATCCTTTACGATCCAATTATCGGAATTAAAATATTCAATTCACTGGGAAAACAGATTTATCAAACAAACTCTTCTAAGGATAATTACATTGTTGATTGTTCCGATTGGGCAAGTGGTGTTTATTACATGCAAGCAATTTATCACAGTCAACAAAACATTATAAAAACACTAATTATCAACTAAGTTTGATTGTCAGTTTATTGTAACAAATGTATAAAATCCATATATTGTTGCTCATTTCAACAATTCAGACAACTAATTATCAATCTTTTGTGTCTAACTTCACAACGGATTTAACATCCAACCATAACAAATTATAAAAACTACCCATGAAAAACTTTACTCTTGGATTTTTATTTGTTGCATTGTTTGGGCTCTTCCAAAGCTCAAATGCACAAACAACACCCCGTTTTTCAACATCCATAAATAGCAACTGTTTAAAAACCACCGCAGAAGCATTTGGTACACTAACCAAAGACTCTTGTGCTACAGTATCATGGTTTAGCAATATTCCCGGAACCACCTCCTATACCAATATTGGTTCAGGGAATAGACTAGTTTACACATGGGCAAAACCAGGAACTTATAATTTATGCGCTAAGCTTGTTAACTTGTGTACCAAGTTTGATACTGTTATTTGTAAAACAGTTACCGTTGTTGCATGCGATTGTAAGTTGGAAGCAGACTTCACTGCCGTTGGCGATTGTAAAAAAGTTAAATTTTCAAGTAAAATAAATATTGCCGGTGCCACAGTAAAGTGGTTTTTTGGCGATAAGACAGACGGTTCGGGTACTTCCACAACAAAGACCTATGTGAAAGAGGGTGTTTACAAAGTGTGCATGGTAGTAACGGTTAAAGATTCAACCGGTAAAGTTTGCAGTACCGAAGTTTGCAAAGAAATCAAAGTTACTTGCGGAAAACCTTGTGAACTAAAAGGCGATTTCAAGTTTGGCAGCGGAAGAAACGGCGAAATAAGATTTAACGCATCCAGCAATTCTGGATACTACTATTCTTGGGATTTTGGCGATGGCACCAAAGGAAAAGGGAAAGAACCATTACATAGATATACAAAAGCTGGTGTTTACACTGTTTGCGTTACCATTATAGACAAATTAGAGAAATGTAAGATTACGATTTGTAAAAAAGTGGAAGTGGGTAACCCATGTAAATTGGTTGGAAACTTTAGTTTCAAGCAATTAAACGACTCAACCTTTAAATTTTTAGCTTCTTCATCATCCACCGCTACCTATTTCTGGAGTTGGGGTGATGGAACAACATCAACCGGGAAAGACCCTCAAAAAATCTATAAAAAGCCCGGAACTTACACAGTTTGTGTTAAAATTTACTCAACCACTAGCAAATGTTTCATATACGTTTGCAAAAAAATTGAAGTAAAAGCGCCTGTAACGAAAAAACCATGCGTTTGGCCAACAACATTGGCCGTAGGATTTACCAATAAATGCAACATCTACTCTTTTGAACTAACCAATCTATCCAATATCGATAGTTGCTTTACCTATCAATTATCTTTATACAATGTTAAAACTGGAAAAGAAGAGGTATTAGCGTACAACAGGTTGGCATCTAGCACAATAGCAGATACAGGAAAATATGCAATCATTGGTAAATTCATCAATAAGTGCACCGGTTGTGACACGCAAATCTACAAAGTATTTAATGTAGCATGTAAAGCAACTGCAGCTAAATGCGATTGGTCTAAAGCCGGTTTCAACTTCAGCAACAAGTGCAATATTTATACCTTTGAAGCCAACAATCTCGGATCCGCTCCTTGTATTAAATACCAATTTAAAATCGTCAATAACGCCGGAACAGCTACCTATTTAACTCCAAGTAGATTGGCTACTTACGAATTTAAAAACAAGGGTTATTATAACGTTTGCGCGAAATTTTATGATTCTTGTAACAAATGCGATACATGGGTATGTAAAACAGTTTTCGTTGATTGTTTGCCATGCGTAGCACAAGCTTCGTTTACGGTTGACTCAGTTTCAACTACCGGCAAACTCTATGTAACAAATAAAAGCACCGGTGCAAAAACCTACTATTGGTCTTTCGGTGATTCTACCTTTAGCAAAGACAAAACACCCGGTAAATCCTATACTTCATCTGGTACCTATTATGTATGTTTAGTTGCATATGATTCTTTGAATAAATGTTCTACTGTTTATTGTACAACGGTTAAAGTTGTAAAAGGCAGAAATCAGGCTTCCGTATCGCCGTTGAACCCTTCCAACAACTTTACTTCTTACCCCAACCCTTCCGACAATGGTTTCTGGGTAGAAACAAACTCCACCGATATCCAATACCGAATAATCAATGTAAACGGCAGCATTTTGCAATCCGGAAGATTGAATCAACCTAAACTTTGGATTTCATCCAAGGATTGGGCAAATGGATTGTATTTTATTCAATTGGAAGAAAAATCCGGCTTGATTAATCAACAAAGTATCGTTGTCCAACATCCCTAAAATTGCAATACCTTAACAAGTAATGCATTACGTATTAAATTTAAAACGCAACTTATTTTGGGCTTTATTATCAGTCTCATCTGTTTCTAAAGCCCAGAATATTCCCAATTTTGATTTTTCAACTTGGATAAATACTTCCTCCTTATTCTTAAATAATTGGAGTTATCAAGGTAAAATCACAAAAGATAGCATAGACCCTAACAACTTAGGTGTTACTTTATTTAATGATACCAGCGGCCTTACTTCTCTTTATCAAGTAGGTAGAAAATTTCCAGATTATTACAATGGCGGGTTTCCTATTGCTGGTACACCCAACAATCTAAGGATAAGTTATAGAACAGACAATCTGTTATCAGACACTGCACTAGTAATTATTGGTTGCACACGGGCCACAGACACAATACCCATCATTCTTCAGCAATTTTATCTGTTTCCAGGCCAGGGCAATGGCACTTCCCACACCACTGCAAATTTCGCATTAACCTATTCCCACCCCTTGGCTGGATTATCGGCAGATTCCGGATTTATTGTAATTTACAGCAGTTTAAGAAGTAAAAAACCCAATGCCAATGGAAATCTATCCATATCCAATATAGAACTTTCAAATGCCCAAGGTATCATTCAAGATAAAAGTAATCTTCGTTTAGATGAATGGTATAAATACACAATTGAACACCCACAAAATTGGACAACATCACACCTGTCGTATGTTAATAATGGAAAAGACAATCAAGTAATTTCCTTAACCTCCAAGTTTTTTGATGGGAGTAAAAACATACTGGAATTAAAATCTCAACCCTTGAGTGTTGATAATCAGAAAGATACCATCGCGGCGTGGGCACTCACCAATAATTTGCAGAATTTGAAACCATCTATCGACAAACCCACGTTCTCTTTTACTGGCAAACCCGGTGCCATGCAAATCAACTGGTCAGGTTTTTTGGATAATGATGATCGATTTACAGCAACGGTAAATTTTTTCAGGGGCGATACAATTATTGGTAGTGGTACATTTTCAAAATCCGCCTCAATGTACAATCACCCATCCTCAATTCCAACCGTGGAAAATATCGAATGGCTACCCAACTATAGCGAAATGCCGGAATATGCCAGTGCCATGGTTTGGCTAACCGATTCATCGTTTTTAAAGCAATCAACAACCTCTAGTTTCGTAAGAATTTCTAAAATTACATTCTTACCCTTCGGATTAAATATAGCAAAAAACCAAGACCGGAAATCAAACGTAACCATTTACCCCAACCCGGTTGTAGATATAATCCGCATTAAATCAAGCGAATCTGTAAAATATGTTCAGTTAGTAAACTCCACTGGGAATATCGTTTGGATAGGCAAACCATCGGCAGAGAATTCTATCCACATTCCTGAACACCTCTCAGCAGGGAATTACTGGCTTAACATCGGTTTAAAATCCGGTAGTGTCAGCAAACACGTACAGATAATTCGTTAAAACAAAACTTGTAGACCTATCCCGTGTTGTATATGCATGCGTAGGTTATTTCAAGAGCAATTTTTACCCATTTCACTAGAAGAAGCTTGGTCTTTTTTTTCTAATCCTAGAAATTTAAATGAAATCACTCCAGAGGATATGGTGTTTAAAATCACTTCTAATCCTCCCAGTGAAATGTATCCAGGATTGTTTGTTACCTATAAAATAAAACCCCTATTAAATATTGAATTTGATTGGTGTACAGAAATCACGCACGTAAGAGATAGGCAGTTTTTCGTGGATGAACAACGAAAAGGCCCCTACTCCATTTGGCATCACGAACACCACTTTCAAGAGGTTGATGGAGGTGTTTTAATGACCGATATTTTGCATTACGATATTGGTAAAGGTCCTTTTGGTTGGATCGCAGGACAACTATTTGTACACAAACGAGTAGCGGAAATATTCTCCTACCGCACGAACAAACTCCAAGAACTATTCCCAAGCAAATAACGCAACATTCATTTGATCAACACAACTACTGCATCTACTTCTTCAATTTCCAAGCAATACTTCCCATCACCAATAAACTACTCTTGGAAAATGTTGTATTTCCATTATTGAAGAAAATAGCCTTGGTCGCTTGTAATTGTTTGGTTTCTATTCGTACTAACACCTTATCATTGATTCGATAATCCGTATTGATAGAATATCCTGTAACATTAACCAAATTTGCTGAAGTTGACACAATCCGATTATTAGGATCCACAAATCGCTCAAATCTTCCAGATACACTAAATCTATCGTTTACGAGGTATTGCAGTACTGCTGCATTTCCCCACCAATACTTCTGACTGGCTAGGTTCATATCCTGGCCAAAATCAAAAAGTAACCAAAATTTCATATTCTCTTTTATGGAAAAAGTAGCATAAATATCATGAAAACTCCGTTTTCCCGCACCCGATATTGCACCTAAGCCACCATAATATCCAGAATAATTAATAAACACTCCATGCCCCGTGTAATTCAATTGAACTCCTAAATGACTCGTTCTATCATTGGGCATTCTCCACATTCGTTGCCAGCCATTCAATAACAGTAAAGCACCACCAAACCTCGTTTGTTGGGCACTGATTTTAACCCCCGTCTCGTAATACGGAGAAAAATCAGAAACCAAACTGCGCGATAGTGTGGGCTGATCCATAGAAATTGCCGATTCGTACCCAATATGCGATGGCATGATGCCGGCATCTACCCAAATTTCCTTGTTCTTAACCAACTTTAACCCACCATAACATTGAAATATATTTCGATAGCCCAATGGCTCTGCACTTAGATTTTTTACAAAATAAGTACCCGCTCCCAATCCTGCAGAAAAACGAATACGCTCATCGTCATAATTTACGGTTGCTATTGCCGTATTTAACGATAGCTCCCCCAAACGGTGGTGACTTACTATTTCATCTATTCCAACATCAGTATTATCACCCACCAAAACACTTTTCCCAAAAAACATATCGGCATAAACGCTATAATTCCATCGCTGTAGAGTATCCGTCTGCGCACTTAAAAAACTATAAATAGTCATTAAACCCCAAAAAACTGCAACTGAAATATACCGCTCCAATTTTAAAACCATGAAACAAAAATAATTAAACTACACACGCTCTTAATCCTAACATTCATACTAACACATAATAAAATCTCACTTTTTAAAAGAAATCTATCATTTCCGTAGGCCAAATTGTGAATTACTGCGATTTAAGGTATGGTAATTGTATATTTGAATTGACAAAAATCTGTCGATTTAAATCTACTATGAGAAAATCATTCAAATTTAGCTTACCATTGCTGATGTCCTTGTTCTCTTTGGGACAAACACAAGCTCAGGCAACCCTAAGTTCTGCTTCTGCCAATGGATTGTTAACCGAATCATCAAAAGTTTACAATTTAACTTGGTATTCAAATCGTTCTAATCCGTTTGAAAAAGGTGTAACAATAAGTTATACAGGTTTCTCATCTGGCGACAAAGTAACTGTTACTGGTTCTGCCACATCGGATACATCGGTAAACCAAGTAAAATCGAATGTGTCCGGTTTTACTTCTTGGTTGGATGTAACAGGATGGCCTAATATTAGTGGAACTAATAACAGAAATTTATGTTTTGATCCGGGCAGTGCATCGGGTACCTTTGTTTTGTATTTTCAACGCTTAGGAGCAGGGGGTTCTGGAACATTTTATAACAATATTTACATCGATGTAGCCAATAGCAATTGTCAAATACAAACAGGCCAAAGAATCACCCTTAAATGCACCATGGTTGTAGATCCTAATATCTATAACTATACATCCCAAGCCACATTGTCAAATTGGGGCGATGCATCTTCGTGGAGTCCATCAAGAAGCTCAACCAGCAGTTCGGATATTTTGGTCTTCGACCAAGGTTCTACTCCTTTAGATGTAAACGTAAATGTATCAAATCAAACTGTTAAAAGCATTTATATTCAACCATCTTCTGAAGTAACTTTCAGAGAAGAGGGATCTAATGGTACAATAACGTTGGATAACGGAACTTTTTACACGCATCCTACATCCAACATGTATACCACGGGTTACGATACGCTTCGCTTTGAATTAACAAATGGAACAAATGCAGATATTAATGGCAACCTAACCATGAAAACCCCATCGGTAAGTAGCGACAGAGCTCGTTTGGTATTTAAAGGCGGTGGAAGTGTTTATTTTGGTGGTGATGTAGATATTCAGACTAGAAACAGTCTTTATATTTCCCCTAATTCTTCCAATACTATTTATTTCGATGGCCCTTCACAAACATTAAAAGGTGCCGGCGATTTATACATCAATGGATTAAGCAATGTAACCGTAGGTACGGGATCTTCATCTTCTTTAAGCTTACAAAGGCCATTGCCAATATTAGGAGTTTTAACCCTACTAACCAGCGGCGGAATCTCGTCAACAAGCACACCGGCTTCTACTAGTGCTGCTGACTGGAATGCATGGGTACCTAATTTACAAATTAAAAACAATGGCACTTACCGCGGCAGAATTGCCACATTGCCTTCGGGTGCTACCATCAGTGGTGGTAGTTATTTTGAAATGTGGAGCAATGGCATTAGAACTTATAGAACAATCGCTTTCCCATTTGAAAACCCTATGCATTTGTCTCAAATTACCGATGATTTGATTATTTCAGGTGTTTTTTCTGGATCCAACCAAGACAGTATGGACCGTTCTTGCGGTTACTGCAAGGCCTCTTCCTACCAATGGAGCGAAACCAATTCACGTTGGGATAGTGTTAATTCAAGCAGCACACCCACCAAAATTGATCCAGGTAAAGGTCTATTGTTATTCTTCCGTGGTCTAGTGGCCAATGGTCTAGGAAATCCTAGTGCTGCTGCCAATGCGGGCAATATCGATTACAAGGGAAAATTGTTCTTCGGAAGTAAAACAGTAAACTTAGCCTACAACGGTACTGGAAGTTTGAAAGGGTATAACCTAATCGGAAACCCATATCCTTGCCACATTGATTTTAGAAGCTTAACCCGTAACAATGTTGACGATAAATTCCAGATTTATGATCCAACTACTAAAAGTTATAACGTTTGGAATAACACCACCGGAAGCGTTCAAAAAACCGGTACTAGCAAATTCACCAGCGGAAGCAACGCTCACATCATTGAAATTGGAGCTTCTTTCTTCGCTATTGCTAATAATTCCAGTGCTTCTATAACCTTTGACGAAGCCGATAAAACAACCACAGGCCCCGATGCAACTGCCTTCCGTATGTTGGATAGCGGATTAAAATGCAATCAAGTGCGCGGCAATATTCAATACGTATCAGATACCATCGAATTTGCCGATCAGTTCTTTTTAGAATGGAATGCAAACTACTCCAATGTTTCATCCGAAGTTGACAAATACGATGTAAGCAAATTCTTTGGAGGATACTTGGGAATTGGAACAAAAACTTCAACCAACGAATGGTTAACCATGGATTACAGACCCTCAACCGGCGAGTCTAAACAAACATTCCCATTGGAAGTTAGGACCATGAATCGGGATGCTTATAAAATCACTATGACTTCTTGTCTTTCTAATACAGAATACACCATCAACTTATTGGATAAAGAGACCAACACATTAACCGAAATTGGCGCTGAAGCTAGCTATGTATTCAATACATCTGATAATGACAAATTCGATGCTGATAGATTTGATGTGGTAATAGAATCCAAAGTTAATTCTGTAAAATCTACCAAAACCAACACTTGGGTTGTTTATCCTAACCCCAATAAATCAGGCATAGTAAATATTGCAACTACCTCAACCGAGAAAATTAACAGTATTGAAGTAGTGGATATTCATGGAAAAGTAGTACAAGCCATCAATAAGCCTTCTGCCAATAATTTCGAATTGTTGACATCAATCGCTAACGGTACTTATTTCGTAAGAATAATTTCAGATAATGCTGTTGTTAGCAACTCTATTATCATCAATCGTTAATAGTAAATAACTAAAGCAAAAAAGAGGCTGCCACTCAATGGCAGCCTCTTTTTTTGGGAAAATCCTAAATACGCCGATAAAAACTCTATGTAGTATCTTCGTGCTAATGTCTATTCAAGATACAATTTGCGATTTCCTTACTAAACAACTAGAAATTACAGGCCTGCACCATACTTGGGTTATTTCCTTACAGAAAATTATTTTAGCCGCAGCTTTAACTATTCTTGTCTATTTAGTTGATTGGATTTCACGGAAAATCATTCTAAACGCGGTTAAAGTTTGGGCCGAACGCAGAGGCAACGCTTATGCATCCATTTTCGTTGAACGGAGAGTATTCAAGCATATCGCACATATCGCACCCGCATTAACCGTAAAATTTGGAACAACTGTACTATTTAACCATTACGAACCCGGTATTCAATTCGTTCAACATGCAACAGATATCTATATAATCTTTGCCATTGTTTTCTTTTTTCAAGCCCTCATTATTGGAACCAAGACCATCCTATTGGAAAATCCGGATTACCGGGATAAACCTATTGGCAGCTATAGCCAACTTCTAAATATTATTAACTATTTCTTTGGGGCTCTGTTCACTGTTTCCGAAATCTCCGGCCAATCTATGTGGGCTCTACTTACCGCAGCCGGTGCCCTATCGGCCATTATTTTATTGGTATTTAAAGATACAATTACAGGGTTAGTAGCCTCCATCCAAATATCCTCCAACGATATAATAAGAATTGGCGATTCTATAGAAGTACCAAAATACGGTGCCGATGGAGAAGTAATTGAAATCACCCTAACCACAATCAAAGTGAGAAATGGCGATAACACGATAACCACAATTCCAACAGCTGCGCCCATCACTGACTCTTTCCGCAACTGGAGAGGAATGGAAGAATCTGGCTACAAACGAATAAAAAGAGCTTCCAACATCAAAATCACCTCCGTCTCCTTTGTTACCCCTGAACAAATTGCAAAAATTAAAACATTGCCTATTTCATTCAATGGTATAAACAATATTGCTCTTACCCCTGCTTTAACCAATTTAACTATTTTCAGAACTTACCTGCTCGAATATCTAAAACACCACCCAAAAATTAGTAGAAAAAAACCTTGCTCCGTAAGCCTTTTGCCAACTACAGATAAAGGTGTTCCTATCGAAATCTACTGCTTCACAAAAGAAAAAAACTGGCCCGATCATGAAAACCTATTATCTGAAATCACAGAACATATCATCGCCTCCGTCGAATATTTCGACTTAGAAATACACGAAAGTCCTTCGGCCGTAAAACCTCTCAAATCCTAGATTACATTTGTATTATGCT
>CANGWH010000041.1 GCA_947457565.1 Flavobacteriales bacterium | reverse complement strand
TGCAGGAAGAATTGCATTCATTTGTAGAAAACACGGATTTGGATCATACCAAAATTCCAATGCATGCGTTGATAGCGGCTGCGCATCAGTGGTTGTTTCGTTCGGATGAGCGCATATAACAATTAATGTAAGTTAAATTCCTTGGGGGAGTAATTCCCCAACGGTAATTTTCCACTTACAAAACCAAGGATTTAGTTAAGAAGAGCTTTACTATTCTCACTGATTGTTAAAGTAGTTCCCTACTTATGTTTTTATAGCATCTGCGATTACAGTCCAAATTTCATTTTTACCAACTTTATCTTCACTACTACTTACAATGAACGGTGGAGATTGGTTCCAATGCTCGGCAAGGGTTTCGTGATAGGTTGTTAATGCGGATTGAACTGCGGAAGATTTTAATTTATCGGCTTTCGTTCCAACAATTACGAAGGGAATTCCCCATTCACCACATTTATTGATGAATTCTATATCCAGTGCCTGTGGCTCTATGCGCAAATCAACCAAAATGAATAAACAATATAAATTGGGTCTGTCCTTCAAGTAATACTCAATCATTTTGGAAAATGCCTGTCGGGTGGCTTTGCCTACTTTGGCATATCCATACCCGGGCAAATCACAAAACTGTATTATTTCATTTAATAAAAATAAATTCAAGGATTGCGTTTTTCCAGGCGTAGAACTGGTTTTTGCTAATCCCTTGTGATTGGTAAGCATGTTAATCAAGCTACTTTTTCCTACGTTTGAACGCCCAATAAAGGCAAATTCAGGTAGTTCTTTGTGCGTCATTTGGTCGTTTCGTTGCCAACTGCCTAAATACTTGGCTTGCTTGATTTCCATGGGGTTTTTCTTGGGTTGAAATGGTTGTTTCGGCTAAAGCGAAATGGGTGGAAAGTGGTATATTTGCAACTAATTGTGTCGGCACCCATCGTAAAACCCAATCCCGCCTCCGAGGCTTCAAAAAAACAACAAGTTGAGCAAATGTTTGATAACATTTCTCCCCGGTATGATTTTTTGAATCATTTTCTTTCCTTAGGGATCGATAATTTATGGAGAGTTAGAGTACGTAAAACTGTGGCTAAGTTCAATCCTTCCAAAGTGTTAGATGTAGCAACAGGGACTGCCGACCTAGCGATAGAATTAATTAAAATAAAAAATCTAACCGTTGTGGGAATCGATATTTCACAAGGGATGTTGGATTTTGGTGATATAAAATTGAAAAAGCGGGGTCTGGATAGCAGAATTACCTTGAAGCAAGCGGATTCAGAGAACCTACCTTTTGATGATGCTTCGTTTGATGCTGTAACGGTGAGTTTTGGCGTTAGAAACTTTGAGAATTTAGACAAGGGATTAGCAGAAATGGGCAGAGTCTTAAAGCAGGGAAGTCCATTGGTGGTTTTGGAATTTTCGAAACCCTCAAACCCAATTTTTAGTAGATTG
The DNA here is from genome assembly GCA_947457565.1 of Flavobacteriales bacterium. Classification (GTDB taxonomy): domain Bacteria; phylum Bacteroidota; class Bacteroidia; order NS11-12g; family UBA955; genus JAGKXC01. The sequence continues at coordinate 18,145 of CANGWH010000041.1, read as the reverse complement.
TATTGGTTCTATTTCAAATACATTTTGCCGCCTTTGGGGAAGTTGTTTAGTAAAGATGCAACAGCCTATACGTATCTGCCACAAAGCGTAGCAGCATTTCCAGAAGGTCAAGAATTTGTAAATAGAGCAAAATCTGCAGGTTTTTCCTCCGTTAATTATAGACCACTTACTTTTGGAATTTGCACGATGTATACATGCGTAAAGTGATATCTCACATATCGCAGTTAGTTATTATTGTTTTTGTACTGTTTTTTCAGTGTAGATATTTGCACGCCCAAAATTTACTACTTTCGAGTAGTCTTGATACTACTATTATTGCACAATCAAATAAAGATGAATTGATAGAATTGGATAGTAATATGGTATTATCCCAGCAAGAGGAGACTATTTTTTCTGCTGTAAATTATAAGTATTTATTGGATGTTGAACCAAGATTAGTGGATGTTGGGCTCAATGCAAACGCTTCCATATCGGCCATTAAAAAACCGAACGGAGATTTTAGTTTCTTAAATTATGCAACGCCTCGGGATCCGATGCGAATTTTTAGAAAGCGTTTCTTTTGGGGAATTGCCTTTGCCGGTACGCAGGCCAAGATGAAAATGGAATTAGATCCCGTGTTTTGGCAACGTACAGATTCCATTCAGTCTATCCGCCCTGGAGGTCAAGTTGGTGGAGGATTTGGTGGTTCAGTTGCTATGCGTTTGGGGAGGTTTTGGGAGGTTAAAATGCTTACTATGTTGCAATTGCACGAAAGAACGCTGCAGTATACTTGGCAGAATACTCCTGGGCCAAATTTAAAAATTGAAACCATTTCGTTGGATATTCCACTAACGCTAAAATATCGATCTACTATGCCTAATAATACGGGTATGTATATTATCGGAGGGGTTCGATGGTCGCACGATTTTCAGAGCAATGAAGATGTACCTATCGGTGATACCAAACCCTTAATCGCGATAAAAAAGAATACGTATTATTATGAAATGGGAGCAGGGTTTGAATTTCGCTTAGATTTTGTTGATTTATCCTTAGAATTTAAACTTTCCAATGGTTTGAATAATGCATTGGTAAGAATTCCTAATAGCTATTACTCCGGTTCATTAAGCGCCATTTACCCTCGTTTGTTTAGCATTTCGCTGATGGCTCAAGATTAATTTTAGTCCACTTGAATTACGTTTTACAACACAAAGATCCATTCACCAAGGCCCGTGCAGGCTTGTTGAAAACAGCACACGGAGATATTCCAACCCCTATTTTCATGCCAGTTGGAACGGCTGCCACGGTGAAAGGAGTGCATAGAGATTTTCTATTAAACGACATTAATGCCTCGATCATTTTAGGCAATACCTACCACTTGTACCTGCGTCCGGGAATGGATGTGATGCAACAGGCTGGGGGAATACATGGATTTTCGAATTGGAATCGACCCGTTTTAACAGATTCGGGAGGGTACCAGGTTTATTCATTAAGCGGGAATAGAAAACTAACGGAAGAGGGCGTAAAGTTCAACTCCCATATCGATGGCAGTAAACACTTGTTCTCTCCAGAAAAAGCGATTGATATTCAACGGGTTATTGGTGCGGATATCATCATGGCTTTCGATGAATGCACCCCGTATCCTTGCGATTATAAGTATGCAAAAGATTCGATGCACAGAACCCATCGTTGGTTGGATCGTTGCTTTCAACGCATGGTAGAAACCGAGCCATTGTATGGGCATGAACAAGCTCTTTTTCCTATTTTACAAGGCAGTGTTTATGACGATTTACGAAAAGAAAGTGCTGAATATGTGTTGAAACACGATGCCCATGGGTACGCTATTGGCGGGTTGAGTGTGGGCGAGCCGCACGAAGATATGTATCGGATTACGGATCAAGTTACCGATATTTTACCTGTTGAAAAACCTCGTTATCTGATGGGAGTGGGTACGCCAGAAAATATTTTGGAATGCATTTCTTTGGGCGTTGATATGTTTGATTGCGTGATGCCAACAAGAAATGGCAGGAACGGAACTGTATTCACAACCGAAGGTCAAATTAATATTCGGAATAAACAATGGGCCAACGACTTCTCACCTTTTGATTCTTGGTTAACACCCGAGTATTCGAAAGCCTACGTTCGACATTTATTCCAGTCAGAAGAGATGTTAGGGCCGATTATTGCGAGTATTCAGAATTTGCGGTTTTATCTTTGGTTGGTGCGGCAAGCTCGAGAGAGGATTCTTCAAGGAGATTTTCATAATTGGAAAAATAGTATATTAAAAACGGTGGGTAGGAAGTTGAGTTGATGGAATTTAATCAAAGAATATTGAAATTTTAATTTGCTCAAACCATGAGATTTACAAAACTGGACCGGTACATAGCATCAACGTTTTTAAAGACGTTTTTTGTTACGGTGGCCTTGTTTGTGATCATTATCATGGTATTCGATTTTGCGGAAAAACTGGACGATTTCATGGAGAAAAGTGCTCCCATCGAACAGATATTCTCGGTGTATTATTTGAATTTTATTCCAACACTGTTAAATACGTATTCGCCGATTTTTATTTTTATTTCGGTCTTATATTTCACCTCTCGATTGGCTTCCCGTACGGAGATTATTGCCATGCTAAGCGGCGGTTGGTCGTTGCGAAGGATTTTGATGCCGTACATGGCTACCGCGGCTTTGCTAGCATTTTTTAGTTATTTGCTTAATTCTTGGATTATACCAATTACCGATAAAAAGCGGGTGAAATTTGAGAACACCTATATGCGGGATTACTATTCCCAAGCGACATCAACCATTTTTAGGCAGTTGAAACCTGGGGTAAATATGTATATGGAGTACTTCAACAACAACGATAGTTCGGGAATTGGGGTTACGTTAGAAGAGTATCAGGGTAAAAATTTAAAAAGTACGTTGTTTGGGCGATTTATCCGGTGGTCGCCCCAAGTTAAAAAATGGCAATTGGAGATGGTGCAACAGCGAGTGTTTTTGCCCAATGGAAATCAGGTGGTAAAAAATATGAATTCCATCGATACGCTGATAGATTTTAATCCCGAAGATTTCTTTTTTCGATTGGAAGATGTACAGAGTTTGAATCAGAACGAAATGCGAAAAATGATTGCCAAAGAAAAATTGCGGGGATCAAGCAATGTTGATTTATTGCAAACGGAACTGTACCGCCGATATGCATCGCCCTTTAGTACGTTTATTTTGGTGGTGATTGCGGTAAGTGTTGCGGGTAGAAAAACTCGAAATGGGTTGGGATACTCCTTGGGTATTGGGATTTTTGTTATATTGTTCTTTTTGTTTTTTAGCAAATATTTTATTTCGTACGGAAATCGGGGAGTAGTGTGGCCGTGGTTGGCCGTTTGGTTACCGAACGTGTTGTTTATTCCCGTTGCTTGGTTGTTTTATCGAAAAGCACAACAATAATTCAAAGCATTATTTGTAATATAGCGGAAGGTATTTGGATATCTGCCTAAAATTTTGTATATTATTGTGTTAGCAATGAGTTTTAGTAAAAGCAAATTTAGCGTAATTATTGCGGTTTGTTTGATGTTTTTTCCAAGAGTCGTTTCTGGAGTTAGCGATAGTGTATTGGAGATGGAATCAGTAAGCTCTCCATCGGATACGGTGGTTGTGTATGATACGGTGTTTGAGTTTTCACCTCATGCTCGATTTCCAAGATCTTGGGTTGCTGCTGCTTCTTGGATGCCACAAAGTGGCAAAAGTAGGGATGGCTTTTTGGGTGGGGCAACAGAGGGTATGAATACCAATCGATTGAGTTTTGCAAGGCAAATATCCTTGAACACAAAATCCGCTTTGCGGTATCGATGGTTAAAAGTGGATGCCGATGTTGGCGTTGGATTACGAGAAATTTATATTACCCATTTTGGAACTTGGTATCATTATTCCGATAAATATATTGGGGGAGATTTGCACGTGTATGAATACGGCGGCACGAACAAGCGATGGGCTAATTATTATACCGTAGGTCCGGAATTGGAACTACATGTGCAAATTGGGAATTTCAAAAAGAAACAATCAAGATTTATAACCGAACTAAATGTTGGAGCTTATGCATACACCGCAGTTTCTTCAACTTACCGAGCCTTTGTAGATAATTATTCTATCCATTCGGTTCTTTACGATAATGGGGTAAGGGAAGAATTAAATTATTATTATGGTTCCTGGGTTCCTACAGATGTTAGTTACACAGGGTCGGATGTGCAGCTGCACCTAAATGTTCGGGAAAAGGTATATTTGGCATCGGGTATATCATTTTTTGGTGGTTATGGGGGGACGGTGTTGTTGCAGAATGATATCGTTGCTAATTTCTTTACCCTGGGATTGGAGTATAAATTGGGTACGGTATTCGAACCGAAGTAGCAGAACCGCGATGGTTTAGTGGATTAATAGGATTTGTTTATTTGACTGAAATTCTGTATATTGTGGTTATATCCATGGAGGTTAAGAAAAAGTTAAAGCATGTAATTGGGTTGATAATAGCGGGGTTATTTCCGGTGTCTTTGTTTGGTTTGGATCTGGTAGATTCTGCGTTGAAACGAGGGGCTCCAACCGATACGGTTGTTGTGTACGATACCGTGTTTGAGTTTTCGCCCCAGCGCATGTACCCGCGATCTTATATTGTAACTGGAGGTTACATGCCTCAAGACGGAGAAATTCGTTATGGAACTTGGCGGGGAACACAGGGGTATGAACTCTACAATTTAAGTTCTTCGCGTATTAATATTTCCCGCAGATTTGCTTTGGAAGCATCGAGCCCGTTGCGGTATCGATTTTTACGTGCCAATATCGATTTGGGAATTGGGATTAGCGCTATGGAGCTCAAATACGAAGACAATTATTGGGAATATTATCAAGATATTTATTTAAATAATGTTAGACATGTGTTTGAAAAAGGTGGGCGATTAGTTCAAACGGCGAGTTGTAAAACCTTGGGTGCTTTAGCAAATCTAAATGTTGAAATTGGCAACTTTAAAAAGCCCAATACGCGCTTAACCTTTGAAACAAATGCGGGGTTGTATGGATTTGCAAATATCAGTAAGGATAGTCGGAGAAACCAGTCGTTTTCGTACGTTACATACGATAGGCATTGGATTTGGTACGATAATGGGAATCGGGAATTGGTTTCCGAGTCGATAAATACTCCACGTTTTGGTGAGACACAGGGTTTGGCAAACGATTTTGATCTACAGTATCATCTTGATTTTCGGGTGAATTGCCGGGTATTCGAACAATTATATGCAAATGTTGGTTTGGGTTTTAATGGTCTACTAGTGGATGGTGTGTTTCAAGTAAGTCACTCCTGGATTGGATTGCAATATCAGTTTGGTACAAAATATGAATAGAGATTTGGTGTTTTCCTTGGATCATTGATTAAATACAAATGAATACTGGGGGAATGAACTTTAATGGACTTGTTATGGGAAATACGATGCTCAGTAAACGAATAATTCACCTGTGGTGTACTATAACATTGGTATCTGTTTTTGGTATCGGAGAATTACTTGCAGAGGAAGTAAGTTTCTCCCAACAAAGACCTCCGATTCAATTACGACGGATTTCAAAGCATGTTAGTTACCCAGGAGTTCAGGGGGCACCCATAGTTCAGGAGTTTTATTTGTGGGTTGAAGTTTCGAAAAAGCTGCAACGATCTATGAAAAAACAAACTTGGCGTATTGATTTTGATTCCTTCCACTGGTCTGGATACCGTGGGTTGGGAAGTTACGGGAGTCAGGGTGCTGAGGTTAAATCCATGCGAATTAGCAGTCCCACCAACGAATCGCGGTATTGGAAAGATCGATTTGCTGTTGATTCGGCCAAACAACATTGGATGTTGGTAGTTGGAACCATTGAGATACCTACGAGAAATGAGTATGATTTTATCGAGGCGATACGTACTCTGGGTGATGATCAAAATTCCCTGAGTGATAGTATAAATGCCGCTGGGGATGGACACGATTCAGTAAGCGATAGCAGTACTGTTTTTAGGGCTGGGCAGAATTCTAATACGAGTAAGTTAGGAGTTAATACCAATGATCATCAAGGGGGCAAAAACAAGTACTTGTTGAAGCATCTTTCACCGTCAGCAGGTGTTGCTTCTGATAATCATCGGAAAGCAAAAAACAACCGAGTGCCTTGGGAGAGTGGGGATCCAGAGTTGGTGGTTTTTTATTCTATACTCCGATGGGAATCGATAGGATTCCAAAAAGTTAGTCAATCCGTGATACGGGTGGACAAAATAAGCCGGACAACTGCCGTGTTTCATCCATAATAAAAGTAGATTCGAATATTCTTTGGATATGAGAAATAGAAATCAAAAAAGTCGATTTGTAGCCGTGGGTTTGTTGGCCGTAGTATTTTCGTCCTGTTCTGTGTTTATGCCAACGAAGATATTGACGGAAAATACGTTGGTGGAGTGGCGTGAGAATAATATACCGGCAAATGAGATTCAATATCGATTAAAAGGAAGTTTTGAGTTGTTTCGAGAAGTTGATTCCAAGAATGTACGGGTTGAAGGCGGAACCATCAAAAGCTCCAGTGGAAAGGAAGTAGAATCCTTGTTATTTGTGGATGGTATCAAGGGGGTGAGTTTGGGTAAAATTTCTACGGAAGGAATTCATGTATCCTTTTCTGTGGACGATAATACGGGGTTATATTTTGTAACTAAGGGAGGAAACGAACTTTCATTGGAAGTAGTTGATGGCAAGGTGAGTTACATGGGAGGTCGTTGGTCGATTAAAAATCCTAACGGTGGAGATTTCAATCCGCCACAGTTAATGTATGTGGCATCTTCGAAGAGTAAGATAAAGAATAAGACTACCGTTGTTCGCGGTAGGAGTTTGTAATTGGATTTACTGTAGAAATCTGTTTAAAGGTGAAAATCCTTCGATAGTAAAACCCGATAGGATGGTTATGGATTCATCTATTACAGATGCCGTTTGGATGAAGACTGGCTGCTGACGTAGTTAGTGATTTAATTTTGAGACTAATCGACTTGAATTACTAACCCTTTCAAATAATGTCCTTCTGGGTGGTAGAGATTAACGGGGTGATCTGGGCCTTGGCCTAATTTGTATAGTATTTTGCAATTTCGACCGGTTTCTATTCCTGCTGCTGTAACTGTATTGGCGAAAAGCACATCATCTACTACTTGGGAGCAAGAGAAGGTAAATAATAAACCACCGGGTTTAACGCAATTGATTCCGAGGGCATTGAGTCGTTTGTACCCCATCACCGCTTGGTGTTTTTTGTTTAAACTTTTAGCAAAAGCTGGAGGGTCTAGCACTACGATATCGTAGGTATTCAAATGATTTTTTAGGTATTGTAGGACGTCTGCGGTAACTGATTCATGGGTTTGGTTGTTTGAATTGCCGTTTTCGGCGAAGTATAATTCTACGTTTTTATTGGTTAATTCCATGGCTGTTGCACTTATATCAACGCTGGTAACGTGGTGAGCGTTTCCGGCGAGCGCAGCGATTGAAAAACCACCGGTGTAGCAGAAGGTATTCAGGACGGTTTTGCCGGCAGCGTGCTGCCGGAGCAAGGCCCTATTTTCCCGTTGGTCTAAAAAGAAGCCTGTTTTCTGTCCGGTTTGCCAATTAACCCAAAACGGAAGATTGTTTTCGAGGGCCTTGCCGCTGGGCTGATTGCCCAGCTCAAAACCGTCTACGTCCGCCGCATTTAAATGCATGGCAGAGGCGCTTTTGTTGTAAATTGTAACTAATTCCAGTTCTGGTATTTGCTGAAGCGCCTCGGCAATATCCTTCACCGCGGCCAACATCCCGTGTGTATGGGCCTGGATGATAGCGGCATCTCCGTAAATATCAATAATCAATCCAGGTAATAAATCCCCCTCTCCGTGCACCAACCGAAACGCATTGGTGGAGGTTTTTGGACCATAATTCAAGGTTCTACGCATCAACCAAGCTCGCTCTAATCGACCTTTCCAAAATTCTACATCTGGAGTGCGAATTGGTGCGCTTAAGGAAGCCAGTAATTGAGGTTTTGAGAAAGTACCGGTTACTGAATTCCCCAACCAAGGATCGTCCCAATGAGCAATTAATCTAACCGCTATACTTCCGTCGCCTACATGGCCAATACCCAATAACTCACCTTTGTGCGAAACAATCATGGCCCATTCTCCGGGGGTTAAGTTAGTACTATCCTTTAATGCACCACTGAATATCCATGGGTGTTTGCGCAGTATGGATCCTTCTTTGCCCGGTTTCAGCTGTAGTTGTTTCATGAGAGGCTGCAAAATTCCGTTATTTTTTGCAACTTTGAATCATGAATCCAACTGTTTCGGATATTTCAAATGCTATAGAAGCCATCGCTCCCCTTTGGTTGCAAGAATCCTATGATAATTCGGGGTTGTTACTTGGGGACAAATCCATGAAAGTGCATAGCGCTCTATTGTGTTTGGATATAACCGAAGTCATTTTGGAAGAAGCAAAAACCAAGGATTGTAACTTGATTATTGCCCACCATCCCTTGATTTTTGGAGGAATTAAACGACTCACCGGAGAAAACGAAGTACAGCGTTGTTTAATTAAGGCGATTCAGTACAATATCGCAATTTATGCTTGCCATACCAATTTGGATAATGTCTTGTCGCAGGGGGTGAATCAGAAAATTGCCCAGAAATTGCAATTAACCAATTCCAAGGTGTTGTTGCCCAAGGAAAATACATTATACAAATTGCAGATTTTTGTTCCCCATGATTCTTTGGAAGATGTAAAGAACGCCATCTTTAATGCAGGGGCAGGCCATATAGGGCATTATTCCGAATGTTCTTTCGCAACGGAAGGTACCGGTACATTTACACCCTTGCAAGGAGCCAATCCCACCGAAGGCAGGGTAGGGGAGCATTTTTCTGCCACTGAGATGAAATTAGAGGTGATTGTACCTGCATGGAAAAAATCGGCGGTGGAACAAGCATTTAAATCCGTTCATCCTTATGAAGAAGTGGCTCATGAGTGGATTCGTATCGATAACACAAGCGGAGAATTTGGCTCCGGCGCCATTGGCAATCTGCCGAAACCAATGAATAAACAGGAGTTTTTACACTACCTAAAAGATACCATGAATCTAAAATCGGTGAAATTTACCGTTTCGGCAGATTTGCCAATCGCCAAAGTGGCGGTTTGCGGCGGCTCAGGAAGCTTCCTGATCGCCGCCGCAAAAGCCGCCGGAGCCCAAGCCTATGTTACCTCCGATGTTAAATACCACGAGTTTTTTGATGCAGGTAATTCCCTGCTACTTTGCGATATAGGCCACTATGAAAGCGAGAAATTTACCATGGAACTCTTTTGTGAGATTTTGTCAGCAAAATTCCCTAATTTTGCAACCATTTTTGCCGAAACTGTTACCAACCCAATAGATTATATATAAACCATGGACGTTACCATTGATAAGAAATTAAAGGATTTGTGGAAATTGCAGCAAATCGATTCCCGTATCGACGCCCTTCGCGCCGTTCTTGGCGAATTGCCAATGGAGGTTGCCGATTTGGAAGACGAACTTGCTGGCTTGCAAACCCGCGTTCAGCATATTACCGAGGAAATCGATAGCTACAACCACGAAATTTCTGCTAAGAAAAATGCTATTAAAGATTTTCAACGGGCCATCGAAAAATACGATGAGCAGTTGAATAATATTAAAAATAGCCGTGAGTACGATGCAATCAACAAAGAAAAAGAAATCGCCGGATTGGAAATCCTTTCTGCTGAAAAGAAAATTCGTGATTTCGGAAAGCAAATTGAAGGAAAACAAGAAATTTTAGATAAAACCCAAGCTACCTTGGATTCTAAACAGAAAGACTTAGACTTCAAAAAAGCCGAATTAACCGAAATCGAAAAGGAAAACGCAGAGGAAATTGCTAAAATATCTACAGAACGCGATGCAGCCGCTTCCAAGTTGGATGCTCGCTTAGGTCGTGCCTACTCTAGAATTCGTACCAACATGAAAAATGGTATCGCAGTTGCCCCTATTATAAGAAGTTCTTGCGGTGGTTGTTTCTCCAAAATTCCACCCCAGCGCCACTCCGATATCCGTGCCCACTACCGTATTATCGATTGTGAAAACTGTGGTAGAATTATGGTAGACCAAGCAATTACAGGTATCGCGGCTTTCGATGAAGAGAAGCAAGAGAAAACCCCTCGCCGTAAAATGCGCTTAACCGCAACGAAATAAGATTAGTTTCAATCAATCATACAAGGCTATCTCCAATGAGGTAGCCTTTTTTATTTGCCTGAATACGACCATGGTGTGGCAAACCACCCATAACAAGTAGCGTTAAATTAAACAATAACCTTTTAATGCATTAAATTATAATCGCCGGATGAATGAAATTCAACCTTCTAATGTATGAAATTCAACTTCCTAATACATGAAATTGAACCTAATAATGCACTGAAAATTAGCATCCTAACGCATGAAGGAATTTGCCTGTGTCCAAGGCTGTTTAAGGCACTTCAATTACTTTTTCACTAGGAAATCAATATCTGGCATTACCTGCTCTATCTTTTCCCAAGGCATTCCTGTAATGTCAATAAAATATATATGCTTGCCTTCATCCAAGGTTTGACCCGCCATGTGTTGAACATCCAACATTTGCTTACCCTCTACTGTTACATACCTACGAACGGGCATGATGCAATACCAACCATGACCGTATCCTTCCTTATCCAATTTAGGGCCGATGCGTTCTACCGGTCCGGCAATTACCCTATCGGGAACAATAGGATCTCTCGCGAAATACGCGTTTAACTTATTTTTATATTTTTCAATCCCGCCGTTGGCTTTAATCATGGCCGGCAAGGCATATTCGGCACACACCTCCGCATTCTTAGCTAAAAAGGCTTGTGAGTATCGATTAGCAGCACGCTGAAATGCTGCAAGCATTTTTACACTGTCGATTTCAATTAATTCCATCCCCGCAGTATCGGATAAGGTAACAGGTACCACCGTATCGCCAACAATGGTATTCTCGCTTTCCTTGATTTCCGCAGCCCGTTCCGCGTCCCTATGTTTTGTCCACTCCCAAATACCCCATAATACCCCTATCGCCAATACGATGGCAAAAATTCGTTTGTTTCGTTGTTTTGTGCTCATGGTTATTTTAAACTTTGGAAATAATATGTTCTAGCCAACTTCAATAAACGTTCCAATTAGACCATTTCTTATACTATACCAATCACAAAGGTAACATTATTGAATCTGTACTCGTGTCTTTAAAAAATAGATCAACACTTGAAATTAATAAAAAAGGCTGCCCCGAAGAGACAGCCTTTCTAACCATTATAATATAATTTACTTTACTTCTTCGAAGTCTACGTCTTGAACCTCGTCGTTAGGTTTCCCAGAACCTGACCCTGCGTCAGAACCTCCGGTATTACCCGCATCACCACCCATGTCGCCAGGATTTCCACCAGTTGCGTTATACATGTCTTGGGACGCTGCTTGCCAAGCGGCATTCAATTCGGTAGAAGCAGATTCCATTTCAGCAAAATTCTTCTCTCCAAGGGCTTTCTTTAAACGCTCATGGGCAGTTTCAATGGCCGATTTCTTTTCCGCTGGAATTTTATCGCCATACTCTTTCAATTGTTTCTCGGTGGAGAATACCAATTGGTCCGCAGCATTTACTTTGTCCGCTTCTTCTTTTCTTACTCTGTCGGCTTCGGCGTTCAACTCTGCATCCTTCTTCATCTTTTCGATATCCTCTTTACTTAATCCAGATGAAGCCTCGATGCGAATTTTCTGCTCTTTTCCGGTAGCTTTATCCTTCGCATGTACACTTAAAATACCGTTGGCATCAATATCAAACGTAACCTCAACTTGTGGTGTACCGCGAGGCGCTGGAGGAATACCATCCAAAATGAACTTGCCGATCGTTTTATTATCTGCCGCCATTTTTCGCTCACCCTGCAATACGTGAATTTCAACCGATGGCTGATTATCCGCTGCTGTACTGAATGTTTCGGTTTTCTTAGACGGAATGGTAGTGTTCGCATCAATCATGTTGGTCATTACACCGCCCATGGTCTCAATACCTAAACTCAATGGAGTAACGTCTAACAATAAAATGTCTTTTACTTCACCGGTTAAAACCCCGCCCTGAATCGCAGCACCAACCGCTACTACCTCGTCTGGGTTCACCCCTTTGGAAGGCGCTTTGCCGAAGAAATTTTCAACCAACTTCTGAATAGCAGGAATACGGGTTGATCCACCCACCAAAATAACTTCGTCGATATCCGATGAGGTATACCCTGCATCTTTTAATGCTTTTTTACATGGCTCCAACGTGCGCTGAACTAAATCGTGAGCAAGCTGCTCAAATTTTGCAAGACTTAATTTACGTACTAGGTGTTTGGGAACACCATCCATGGCGGTAATGTAAGGTAAGTTTATATCGGTTTCTGGCGAAGACGATAATTCGATTTTAGCTTTCTCTGCCGCTTCTTTCAATCGTTGTAAAGCCATTGGATCTTTACGTAAATCCATGTTTTCTTCATTTTTGAATTCATCGGCCATCCAATCGATAATTACTTGGTCAAAGTCATCACCACCTAAATGCGTGTCACCATTGGTACTCTTTACTTCGAAAACACCGTCGCCCAACTCCAAGATAGAAACGTCAAACGTTCCACCCCCTAAGTCGTAAACCGCGATTTTCATGTCGTCGTTTTTCTTATCTAAACCATAAGCCAACGCAGCCGCGGTAGGTTCGTTGATGATACGTTCTACCTTTAAGCCAGCGATTTCGCCCGCTTCTTTGGTCGCCTGACGCTGTGCGTCGTTGAAATATGCAGGTACCGTAATTACCGCACGGGTAACTTCCATGCCCAAGTAATCCTCGGCTGTTTTCTTCATCTTTTGAAGAGTCATTGCCGAAATTTCCTGAGGCGTGTAAGTGCGATCTCCAATTTCAACGCGTGGAGTATCGTTGTCTCCCTTCACTACTTTATATGGAACGCGAGAAATTTCAGTTGTAACATTAGAGAATTTTTCCCCCATGAAACGCTTGATAGATTGTATGGTATGCTGTGGGTTTGTGATTGCCTGACGCTTAGCCGGGTCACCTACCTTACGCTCTCCATTTCCATTGTCCATAAAAGCCACAATGGATGGGGTGGTTCTGCGGCCTTCGCTGTTTGCAATTACAACAGGTTCGTTACCTTCCAACACTGCAACGCAACTGTTGGTAGTTCCTAAGTCGATTCCGATGATTTTGCTCATTTTGATAAATAACTTTTGTCCAATATTCTCAATTGCCGTACCAAGCCAAAAACGATTGTTTCATCGTGACGGATTGTCAGCAAATCTGACACTTATGCCGAATTATTATAAAAAAGGAAAACACGGAAGTTCAAAATGTCCGATTTCGACATAACCCAACCTAGCGATTGGTTGTTTCCTTAGTGTTGCGATTAACAAACTAAGCTAGTGAGGGCAAAGAATCTCCTTGTAAAATGCGGAAATTTATGAAATTGGAATAATTAAGGAACAAAATTCAACTTTCGCGTATTGCTGTCTTTCTGCAACACGGGCAATGAATTTTTATCCAATGGAACATTTAAAATTTGTTGCTGCACTCTGGATGCAAACAATCCAAAACCATTATTCACGTTGGTATAATCGGCTTGTTTTTGAACAATGCCAATGCTGGGTTCATTTACCGAAATATAATCAACCAACGACTGATTCCCACCATAAAACGAACATCCCATCCATTTAACCCGGTGTTTGATATCATTGGATGCAGGGATACTATTGCCGAGAAACTGCAAAAATGCTTGACGAGGCATCTGATGAATGGCGCGTAATTTTGGTTGAACTCTGAAATTGGTAAGCATATTCCAGGTGTACAATTTTTGCGATTTCTGATTGGTATCGTTCATGGAAATCCGCTCCACCATAACATGTAACTTAACATCAAAGGCAAAACTGTTTTCGCCCGGTGTGAATGCAGTGGTTATATACGGTGTTCCAATGCCGAAAACCACGCTTTGTTCAAAGACAGGTCCTTGAATTGCAGCTTTACCCAAGGTCCATGTTTTAGCACTAGCTGAAGTCCCGGTTAACGGATTGCTCACATCGATTCGATATTCTGTGTTTGGGAAAATCTTCTCCTTTGTAGTCCAAACAAATACCGGTTGCTTGCTAAATAATCCACTGTCTTTAGCTACTTGGGTCTTCTTCAAAACGATAATTCTTCCGGTTGAAACTTCGGTTAGGGTAGCGAAAGTGGAATCTAAGTAAAGGCTATCCGGGTTTTGTGCTACCTCGTAGGCGCTGCCTGAAGTATTGAGGAACGCTTTGTTGATTTTAATTTCTTGAACCGAATCCATGGGGTCAAGCAAGCCGTAAATGATAATCGTCTCTTTCCAATCGGCATTGATTTCAAAGTCGTTTTCGCAAGAAGTAGTTCCTATTCCAACGATAAAAAGTAGGGCGATAACGGTATTGCGAATCAGTTGTTTGCTTGTTTTCATTTGGTTTATTCCTACTTTTGCTGAAGAAAGGTACAAATATCCGGGTTTACTGTCAGATTTACCCGGTAAATCGATGAAAAATCGCCATTAATCAATCATTCAAGTATGAGCATTCACAAAAAAGAACACAAAAAAATCACCACCCATGTATTGGCCGAAATGAAATCACGGGGGGAGAAAATTTCTATGTTAACGGCGTATGATTTTTCGATCGCAAAAATTGTGGATGACGCAGGAATCGATGTGATATTGGTGGGCGATTCTGCCTCCAATGTGATGGCAGGCCATGAAACTACTTTGCCCATTACATTAGACCAAATGATTTATCATGCCTCCAGTGTAGTGAGAGCTGTAAATAGAGCCTTAGTGGTGGTGGATTTGCCGTTTGGAAGTTACCAAGGTAATTCAAAGGAGGCCTTAGCATCCACCATTAGAATAATGAAAGAAAGTGGTGCTCACGCCATAAAAATGGAAGGTGGCGAAGAGATTTTGGAAAGTATTCGAAGAATACTAACTGCCGGGGTGCCTGTAATGGGGCACTTGGGTTTAACGCCCCAGAGTATTTATAAATTTGGTACCTATACCGTTCGTGCTACCGAGGACGCAGAAGCGGAAAAGCTAATTAACGATGCGAAATTGCTGGAACATGCGGGTTGTTTTGCGTTAGTATTGGAGAAAATACCGGCTCATTTGGCACAAAAAGTGGCCGAAAGTATTCAGATTCCAGTAATTGGAATTGGAGCTGGAAATGGGGTAGACGGACAAGTATTGGTTGTGCACGATATGTTAGGCATCACCAACGAATTTAGTCCCCGTTTTTTACGTAGATACCTCGATTTGTACCAAGATATTAAAGGCGCAGTACAACAGTACGTTACGGATGTGAAGTCGAAAGATTTCCCTAATGATAAAGAACAGTATTAATAAGGTACAGTAGTAATAATAACCTGTAAGTTTTTTTCGATGTACCAGATATTGCCCATGCAAGCATCGCATTATGAGGAGGTTTCTGTTATTTTTAAGCAGGGAATAGAATCTGGGAATGCTACGTATGAAACGCAATCACCCTCGTGGCAGGAATGGGATAAGGGACATTTACCGCAAGTCAGGTTTGTTGCTCTTGATCAGGGACAAGTAATTGGCTGGATTGCACTATCTCCAGTATCCAATCGATTTGTATTTCGGGGAGTAGCCGAGTTGAGTATTTATATCCATGATAATTTTCAAGGCAGGGGAGTAGGTGCACAATTAATGGAAGCCGCTATTGAAAGTTCTGTAGCGGAAGGGATATGGATGTTACAGTCCGGAATATTTCCAGAAAATGTGGGTAGTATTGCACTACACAAGAAATTTGGTTTTCGAGAAGTGGGTTATCGAGAAAGGATTGGACAAATGCCGAAGTCGGGGGAATGGAGAGATATTGTTCTATTAGAACGAAGGATGAAGGTATGACCATTCGATGCCCAATTTCCCAGCTCGATAAAATATCCAGCTGGGGAAAAGCGCTATTCAATTAATTCTTGAAGCTTCGTTTAAACGGCGCAACCAATTCTTCTACCTGGGCAATAACCCTTTCGCATTGCTCAATTATACCTTTTCCTTTTTCGGTAACGGTTATTGGTAGTGTAGAACGATCAAAAACCTGAACGCCCAGCCGATCTTCAAAGGTTTTTATTTGGTGACTCACCGTGCTCTGGTCTGCTGCGCATTCATCCGCTGCTTTGGAGAAACTCCCGTGTTTCGCTACGGAAACCACGTATTGCATTTGTCTAAGAGTAATTACCACAAAAATTAAACAATGGGTGTAACAAAGTGTTTTAGTTATGCTCAAAAAAAATACTTAGTTTGAGTACAGTACCAAAAGTAGGGTATTTAAACTAAAAAACCCCCAACAAGTGGGGGTTTTGAATCCGGTATGGAAAAAATCAATGTTGGGTATAGGGTTAAACAAGATGTTTAAAGTCTCGGTTATTAGGAAGAATACTACTTTCCACCCTTGGCATGATCGGCCAAAAACTGAGCCAATCCAATGTCAGTTAACGGATGCTTCAGCAGTCCTAAAATAGCTGAAAGCGGGCAAGTAACCACATGTGCACCTGCTTCAGCGCTTTTCACAATATGCAAGGGATTACGAATACTAGCAGCCAGTATTTCGGTGTCATAACCTTGGATATCGTAGATATCGGCAATTTGCTTAATCAATTCCATGCCATCCCAATTCATATCGTCTATTCTTCCAATAAACGGAGAAAGGTAGGTTGCACCCGCTTTAGCCGCTAAAATGGCTTGTCCGGCACTAAATACAAGGGTGCAATTGGTTCGAATCCCTTTGGAACTAAAATATTTAATAGCTTTGATGCCATCTTTTATCATTGGTACTTTTACCACGATGTTCTCGTGTAAAGCAGCTAATTTTTCGCCTTCGGCAATAATTCCTTCGTAATCGGTACTGATAACTTCGGCACTAACATCGCCGTCTACCAATTCGCAAATAGTTTTATAATGATTGATAACAGCTTCTTCACCAAAGATGCCTTCTTTGGCCATTAGGCTGGGGTTGGTGGTTACGCCGTCTAAGATACCTAAATCATTGGCTTCTTTAATTTGGTCTAGGTTGGCAGTATCGATAAAGAACTTCATGCTTCAAAAATACTCTGCTTTAGTGTATGATAGGTAGTGATTTGACAAAAGGGATTCACAATTTTTACACCGCACATCAAACAATTTACTCCATTGGTAGTTTACTTTGTATTCAAATCGCAATTATGCAAACAAAACCTAGAATCGTATCGGTATTCAGAAAGGCACATTTCAATGCTGCCCACCGACTCAATGTCCCAAGCTGGACGGAAGAGAAAAACCGAGCTTTCTTTGGTTTGTGTAACAATGCACATTACCATGGTCACAATTATGAACTGGAAGTAAAAGTGCAAGGGGAGGTGGATGAAGTTACTGGGTACTTAATCGATATGAAAGTGCTCAAAGATTACATCGATGAAGAGGTGGTAGAGCGATTTGATCATAAAAATTTAAATTTAGACACTGAGGAATTCAAAAACATTAATCCTACAGCGGAGAACATTGTTTGGGTGATTTGGGAACGCTTGCGTGCTCGATTGGATCAAAAGTTTTCGTTATCGGTTAGGTTGTATGAAACGCCTCGTAATTTTGTAGAATATAATGGATAAAGACTTGGAAAACCAACTCATCAGACATTTTGAAGAGTTAGGGGATGCACACATGAGTTCCGGGGTGGATACGCCGTTACGTGAAGATGCTTTTGTAATGGACGATTCGCTAAAAATTGAGCTTATCGCCAAGCATTTTCGAGAGATTATGCATGTATTAGGACTTGATTTGCAAGACGAAAGTCTGAAAGGTACTCCACTGCGTGTTGCTAAAATGTACGTAATGGAGCAATTCAAAGGCTTGGATCCACGGAACAAGCCTGCAGCAACATTGTTTGAGAATCCTTACAATTATAAAGAAATGTTGGTGGAGCGAAATATTCATTTCCACAGTACCTGTGAGCACCATTTTGTGCCCATATACGGTCATGCCCATGTTGCCTATTTTTCAGCAGGTAAGGTGATTGGATTAAGTAAATTAAACAGGATCGTGGATTATTACGCGCGCAGACC
>CANGWH010000040.1 GCA_947457565.1 Flavobacteriales bacterium | reverse complement strand
TGGGTAAATGCACCGCTGGATCCTAATGTAGAACCTAACCGCAAAGGTGGAGTGAAAGCTTGGTTTTGGGGTTTAGCCGCTTTTCAGAATGCAGACCTATTGCAAAAGATGGTTATGTTTTGGCACAACCATTTTGCCATTCAGTTTTTGGAAATACCGGATTCCAGGGCTTGTTACACCTATTTAAAAACAGTTCATACGCATGCCTTAGGGAATTTTAAAGATTTAACGAAGGCGATTACCATCGATCCCGCCATGCTGTTCTATTTGAACGGCAGGTTAAATACCAAACGGGCTCCGGATGAAAATTATGCTCGTGAGTTGCAGGAATTATTCACAGTAGGAAAAGGACCGAATTCAAAATTTACTGAAGACGATGTTAAGGAAATGGCAAAAATCCTTACCGGATGGAGCATAAATCCATTGACTAATCCTTTTTCAACAGCATTTGTTGCCACCAATCACGATACATCGGATAAGAAATTATCATCGTTCTATGGCAATGTGACCATCAAAGGAAGAACCGGTATTACTGCAGGTGATGATGAGTTGAAGGATTTACTAACCGCCATTTTTGCGGTGGACGAAACAGCGTTGTATTTGTGCAGAAAGTTATATAAGTTTTTTGTGTATTATGATATCGACGATACCGTTGAAACCAATGTTATTGTTCCCTTAGCCAAGGTGTTTAAGGATTCCGGGTACGATATTAAGACTGTTTTAAAGACGCTTTTGAAGAGTGAACATTTCTTCGATGCTTGGAATCGGGGTTGCATTATCAAGGATCCAATCACCCAGCAAGCGGGTTTCTGCAGGCAAATGGAAGTAAAATTCCCCAATTCAACGGATTATTTCTTGTACTATCAAATGATGGGACTTGGGCTGTATTTTGGAGAGCTTACACAAATGAACTATGGGGATCCTCCAAATGTTGCGGGTTGGCCGGCTTGGTACCAAAAGCCTTTGTATCTCCGATCTTGGATCAATAGTGATACCTTGCCCAAACGGAATCAGTTTACCGATTATTTGTTATATATCGGGCACAAAGTTGGAACATTTACATTGATGGCCGATCCCTGGATTGTGGTGAAACAGATGTCGAATCCTGGCATTGCCGATGATTTACTTGCTGAGACCATAGCCTTCTTGGTGCCTGAGGATTTAACTACTACTCAGAAAGCCAATTTAAAAGCTATTTTGTTGCCCGGTGGAATTCCAGATTATAACTGGGCTGATGAATACCGGGCGGCTACCACACCATCGGACCCCAATTATAGTACCTCATTGGTTACGGTAACGGCTAAATTAAAGGCGCTATTTAAAGCGATTATGAATCTTTCCGAATATCAATTGTCATAACTACGGAGATGAAAAGAAGAAGTTTTGTTAAAAGTGCAGCAGCGGCAGGAACGCTAATGCCGTTTACCCTCAGTGGAATGGGGTTGAAGACTTATGAGGATTCGCCCTTATTAAAAGTATTGGGTAGAAGGGCTGGTGCAACGGATAAAGTATTGGTAATTATACAATTAAACGGAGGAAATGACGGGTTAAATACGTTGATTCCTACGGATCAATATAGTAATTTAAGTAAAGCCCGAAGTAATGTATTGATACAAGAAAGTAAGGTGCTTTCGTTATCCGGTAAAACGGGCGTGGGTTTACACTCTAAGTTAACGGGATTGCGCGACATGTACAATGCTGGTTTGGTAAGTGCAGTGCAATGTGTGGGTTATCCCCAGCCAAATTTTTCGCATTTTAGATCTACGGATATTTGGATGAGCGGATCCAATTCAGACGAGGTCTTTATGACCGGATGGATGGGCCGATACTTGGATATGGCCTACCCCGAATTCCCGGATAAGTACCCCAATGCTGCCATGCCTGACCCGTTGGCAATTCAAATTGGCCAAGTAGTTGGTTTGCAATACATGGGTCCTACCGTTACGATGGGTATGGCTATTACCGATCCTTCAACGTTTTACGAATTGGTGGATGGTACAACAGGTCAAACGCCAAGCACACCTTATGGAGATGAATTAGCATTTTTGCGATTGGTCACTCAGCAAACGAACCAATATGCCGATGTAATTAAAGCTGCCGCTTCCAAGGGTAAGAATTACTCTACGAAGTACACTACTTCGGGCAGAAATTCTAGTCTATCGGATCAATTGAAAATTGTGGCGAAATTGATTAATGGAGGCTTGAAAACACCAGTGTATATGGTGAGTTTGGGTGGATTTGACACTCACAGTCAGCAAGTAGATACCTCCGATACCTCCAACGGTGCGCATGCCAATTTGATGCAACAATTGGGTGATGCTATCGCTGCTTTCCAAGACGATTTGAAATTAATGGGAGTTCAGGATAAAGTGGCGGGCATGACCTTCTCCGAATTTGGCAGAAGGGTAATGAGTAATGCCAGTGATGGAACAGATCATGGTGCTGCTGCCCCGTTGTTTGTGTTTGGTACTTCGGTTCAACCAGGTATTATCGGCAGTAATCCAACCATACCAACTACGGTAACAGTAAATGATAACTTGCCGATGCAGTTTGATTTCCGACAAGTGTATGCTTCGGTATTGCAAGACTGGTTTGGGTTAACGGATACAGAATTGAAAGTAGCGATGGGAAATAAGGACTTCAATACATTGCCTATTTTCAAAAATAATAAAGCGAAAATTGAGGATTACGTAGATTTGGTGAGTAGAATTTCGCTGAATGCAATTTATCCAAACCCTCATCGTGGCAGAGTAAGTGTAGATTATTTTACTGAATCGGGTAATTTGCAATTATGCATTTTTGATGCTCGCGGAACATTGATTGATACCGTGGTATCCGGCTGGCATTCCCATGGTTCGTATACGGTTCACATTGATACAAGTCAGTATGGACCGGGTAATTATTTTGTTCAATTATCCCAGGGCGAAAAACGATTTACGGAAGTTTTATTGGTACCTTAAAAGGCCTTACCTATTGTAAATAGAATATTTTTTTAAAAATTTTGGGTTGAAATTGGTTTAAATTGCTATATTTGCGACCCCAAATTGCCCTATCGTCTAATTGGCAGGACAGCAGATTTTGGTTCTGTACGTCTAGGTTCGAGTCCTAGTAGGGCAACAAACAGTAGGTTTGATGATATCCTCGCCGATATTGGTGTTGAGAGACAGTAAAATCGAATTTTATGACATCGTTAATACATCCCGTTAAAATCTTTTCTGGAACTGCGTCTTCCGCATTAACCGCCAGTATTTGTGAGTATTATGGTTCTACGCCAGGAGATATGTCTGTGGCTAGATTCAGTGATGGCGAATTTCAACCTAGCTTTAACGAAAGCGTAAGGGGTTGTGATGTTTTCATTGTACAAAGTACATATCCATCTACCGATAATCTATTTGAGTTATTGATGGCTATCGATGCTGCCAAGCGAGCCAGTGCTAATTATATAACAGCGGTAATTCCTTATTACGGATTTGCACGTCAAGATCGAAAAGATAAGCCAAGGGTGTCTATTGCGTCCAAATTGGTTGCGGATTTATTGAGCACGGCGGGTGCAAATCGAGTAATGACTATGGAATTGCACGCACCTCAAATTCAGGGTTTCTTCAACGTTCCAGTAGATCATTTAGAGGCATCGATCATATTTGCTCCTTACATCAAGAATTTACCCCAGGATAATTTGGTATTAGCAGCACCCGATGTGGGATCAAGTAACCGTATTCGTGAGGTAGCTAAGATTTTGAATTTGCCGATGGTGATTTGCGATAAAGAACGGAAACGTGCAAACGAGATAGCCAACATGACGGTAATTGGTGACGTTGATGGCAAGGATGTAGTTTTGATTGATGATATTATCGATACGGGTGGAACGTTGTGTAAGGCGGCTGCTATGCTAACAGAGAAAGGCGCTAAGAGTGTCCGTGCACTGTGCTGTCATCCAGTGCTAAGTGGAAAAGCGTATGAGAATATTAATAACTCGATATTAACGGAGTTAGTGGTGACTGATACCATTCCATTGAAAGGGAAATCAGATAAAATTAAAGTGTTATCGGTGGCCCCACTGTTTGCTCGAGCGATTCGCAATGTGCACGAAAACGGAAGTATTAGTTCCCTGTTCAAGCAAGCTATTGCGAATCAAACCAATATTGATTTTAACAAGTAAAAAATAAAAAAGAAAGAATATTATGAAAACCATTTTATTAAAAGGTGATGTTAGAAGTGAGGTTGGAACCCGCACGGCTAAAGTTTTACGCAGCGAAGGCAAGGTGCCTTGCGTATTGTATGGAACGGGTGGTGATAACGTAAATTTTGCCGTTTATCAGGCCGATTTCAAGAATTTGGTTTACACTCCTAATGTGTATAAAGTGAAGTTGGACTTAGGTTCAAATTCATACGATGCTGTTTTACAAGATATCCAATTTCACCCCGTAAGTGATGTTATTTTGCATTGTGATTTCTTAGCAGTTGATTCTTCTAAGAAAGTGGTTATGGACATTCCTGTTCGCGTGGTAGGAAATTCACCGGGTGTTCGTGCCGGTGGTAAAATGGTTAAGAAAATTAACCGTTTGCGTGTAAGAGGTTTGGTTCAAGATTTACCGGATTATATTGACGTAAGCATTGATACGTTGGAAATTGGTCAGAGTGCTAAAGTTGCTAATTTAACGGTAGAAGGGTTTGAACTTTTGGACGCTCCTGCAAACGCAATTGTTACCATCAAAACTACTCGTGCTCTTATGCAGGCAGCTGCAGAAGCAAAGAAATAATAGTTGCTTTATTCATAAACAAAGGGGCGGCTTCTTTCGATGCCGCCCCTTTATATTTTTAGAGGTGTATTTCCTGTAATGTTAGAAAAGGTTTGAACTACCGGTTGATTGCTTTTTGATACAAATCAGATACCGCTGTCCAGTTAATCACATTCCAGAAGGCTGCAATGTAATCAGGTCTTCGGTTTTGGTAGTTTAAATAATAGGCATGTTCCCACACGTCTAAACCTAGAATAGGAGTTCCTTTAACGTCAGCAAGGTTCATTAGCGGGTTGTCTTGATTGGGCGTACTTGTAATTACCAGTTTACCATCGTGAACAATTAACCAAGCCCAGCCTGAACCGAAACGTGTAGTTCCAGCTGCGTTAAATTGTTCTTTCATGGCTGCAAAAGAACCGAATTGGCTGTTAATGGCAGACAATAAATCACCGGATGGTTCTCCACCACCGTTAGGTCCCATAATGTTCCAAAAAAAGGTATGATTCCAATGACCACCGCCATTGTTTCTTACAGCCATGCTGTAATCACTGATGTTTAATAAGATTTCCTCTAAGGTTTTAGTTTCTAACTCAGTACCTTTGATAGCATTATTTAGGTTGTTTACATACGCCTGATGGTGTTTTCCGTGGTGAATTTCCATCGTTTTTGCATCAATATGCGGTTCAAGCGCATTGTGCGAATAAGGCAAGGGAGCTAATTCAAACATAGTTTTAGTGATTATGGTTATTTAACACAAAATTAGGTGAAAGGGTTTTCTTTTTGATAATAAGATGTCTTTGTTTCATAGAAGTTAATTTTGTTGTGGTTTAAAACGTATAAATTGGATTTTTTTATAGAGTATATCGAGCTATTTTCGGCGATCCTAGCCTTAGGTTGTGTTTGGCTTGCGGCCATTAATAATGTTGCCAATTGGCCAATTGCAATGTTAAGTTCTTTGGGTTACATCCTTGTGTTTTATCGGTCGCAGTTATATTCTGATGCATTTTTAAATATTATTTTCTTGGTTTTTCAGTGCTACGGTTGGTTTATGTGGAGCAATACAAACCAGAGGAGCCCAGGTAACATGGATAAACGTACGGTTACACTGTTAATGCTACTGTTTGGTTTAATTTATTGGCCGTGGGTGGTTTTTATTACTCAATATTTGCCCAGCTTACCCCAGTGGATTAATGGAGAATCGGCGGGAAAATTACCCCCCCCTCAATACCCTTGGATGGACGCTGCTTTGATGCTAATTAGTGTTTTAGCGTTAATTATGCAATCCAAACGATGGATTGAACATTGGTATCTGTGGATTTTTGTGGATTTGTTCTATGTTCCTATTTATTATTTATCGGGCAATAAAATTACAGCAGCTTTGTATCTGTTATATATAGGATTAGCAATATTTGGGTACTTACAATGGCTAAAAATTAGGAAGTTTCAGCATCCGGTAGATATAGGAGAGAACTGAAATTTTCGGGCAGTAATAATTCATTAGCCGTATCTAGAATGTTACTGGTTGTAACGGATTGAATAGCTTGAATGGTTTCCTGTAATGGTTGGATATATCCTTTTTTTATAAGACTTTGTCCCATATGAATCATCAATCCAGTTCTACTTTCGTTGGCTACCGTTATTTGGCCTATATACTGATTTTTAGCACGGGAAAGTTGAATTGAGCCTAACGGGTATGTACGTAATTTTTCTAATTCTTTAAAAATTAGTGATACGGATTTATGAATATATTTGGGTTCGCTACCAACGAAACAATGAAATAATCCTGTTTCGTCAAAGGCCGCATAGCCACTTTCAACATTATAAGTATATCCATATTTTTCTCGAATGGCTAGATTTAATCTAGAATTCATGGATGGTCCGCCCAAAAGATGATTCAACAATAACAATGACCAGCGTTTGGGATGTTGCAGTTCATACGCATAACACCCAATCATTGCATAGGCTTGGTTATAATCTGTCTTCTTTTCAATCTGAAAGGCAGGAATAGCCGTAAATGGCTGGTAGTTGATTTTGTTTACTTTATTGTTGTCCATCAACTTAGGTGATTCGGGCAAGAATTTTTCTAACATCGATACAACACGTTCTAATGAAATATTGCCAACCACTGAAAATACCATGTTATTGAACTGATAATGCTTTTCAATAAAACGTAAAAGGTCTTTTTGTTCTATAGTATTGACGCTCTCGGGGGTTCCTAAAATATTGTGTGCTAAGGGATGATTCCCAAAAATTTGTTCTTGAAATTCATCGTAGATATTTTCCTCAGGTGTGTCTAAATACATGTTTATTTCATCCACTATAACCTTTTTTTCTTTCGATAATTCTTGGGAGGGAATTGTTGAACGAAATATCACATCGCACAGAATATCGATGAGTTTACCATAATGGTTGGAAGTACTTGTACCATATATACTGGTTAAGTCTTTGGTAGTGAATGCATTAATCTCCCCTCCCACGCTTTCCATTCGATTCAGTACATGGATGGTCTTTCGGGTAGTTGTTCCTTTAAAGAGCATATGTTCAAGACAATGAGCCAAACCTGGAAGATGGTCATCGTCTTTACTGCCTGTATTGATCGTGAAACCTGCGTGAAATAACCGGGTACCCTTTACCCGTAAATAAGCGATTCTCAATCCATTGGGTAAACTAATTATTTGATAGGGGTTTCCTTTTGTGGAGGCTTGCATGTACACACAAAAATACCTTGGATATTCTGTATTTTTGTACAAACATGTTAACGGATACTACAGCGGCTTTGGTTTCGAATATTGAAGCGGGAAAATATAAGAATATTGTAATTACAACGCATCACAAACCCGATGGCGATGCTATGGGTTCTTCATTGGGCCTTTGGGGTTTTTTGCGGACAAAAATTGATCATGTAACTGTTGTGACACCTACGGATTACTCCGAAAATTTGTTTTGGTTACCTGGAAACGAAAGGGTAGTTGAATGGGAGCGCAATGAGGAATTAGCCAAGGATATTGTAAAAAATGCAGATTTAATTTTCTGTTTAGATTTTAATCGTTTATCGCGGATCAATCAAATGGGTGAATTAATTGCTCAATTGACCTGTGATAAAGTAATGATAGATCATCATTTAGAGCCAGAAGGATTTGAGGATTTCACTTTTTGGAATTCTCGGGCATCCTCCACGTGCGAATTGATTTATCGATGGATTGAACATTATTTTGGTTCTGCCCATGTTGATAACCAAACGGCAACCTGTTTATATACCGGTTTAATGACGGATACCGGTAATTTTCAACACAACAATACCACGCCAGATACTCTCAGATTGGCAGCGGATTTAATGGAGTTGGGAGCCAACCATTTGGATATTCATGCAAGAATCTATGACGTGTTTAGTGTAAGTAGAAGTCGTTTATTTGGATACTGCTTATACAAAAAGATGGAGGTGATTCCGGAATGTAAGACTGCCTTGATTTATTTATCGGCCGATGAATTGAAAGAATTTGATGTAAAAACGGGTGATACTGAAGGTTTGGTTAATTTTGGATTAGGATTGAAAGACATTGTCTTAAGTGTATTAATTATTGATAGAACGGAACGAGTTAAGTTATCGTTCAGAAGTAAAGGTAATTTTGCGGTAAATGAATTCTCGGGAAAGTATTTTCACGGTGGAGGACACAAGAATGCCTCTGGCGGACAGAGCGAATTCACTTTGAAAAAAACGGTAGAGTACTTTAAAGAAAAGATACAATTATACAAAGATGAATTACAAGCAATATAATCGGGGTAATTTTTTTGTAGCTGCGTTGTTTGTGTTGATTGCGGTTTGGCAATTATCGGCATGCAATACCAATCAAAAGACATCCACGGGCACGGAATTTACATTTATTCAAGGTTCTGAATTGGATAGCATGTATGGTCCTAACCACATGATATTGATGAAGCATTTAGTTCTTGGGCCGGATGGCGATACCTTGCAGAATGGGTTTGCCGCGGATTCTATGGAAGAGATTCCGTATCCCGTGGTTGCGAATTCTGACATCAAAGAAGTTCTGCAAAAGATGTCTCCAGAGAGTACAGTTGAGATCTATATTGCTACCGATTCATTGAAACTACGGATGCCTGGAAATCCTAAAATTGAAGCTTTACCCAACGGAAAAAGGGTTACTTTTTTAATAAAAGTTTTTAAGGTTTTGGATTTTGCGGAATATGATACCTATCGCAATACCAAACTGTTGACGAGAATAATGGCGGAGAATAAATTCATCGATAATTATGCTTCTAAACATGGAGGTGGGTGGTTGTTGGATTCATCTCGGATGATAAAATTTAGAGTTAGTTCTAGTCAAACAAGTTCAGAAAAAACCGCGATTGAATATTTATCAAACTACGGTTCACTGCTTAAAAATGCCCCAATTAATAAGCAAACGTCAATATCGTTCGATTGTGAAGTTAGTACATTAGACGGTATTCCAATTGTTAATTCGGTTATGGAAGGAAGGAAATACAAGGCGATTTACGATGAGCAATTTTTTGATATTCCTGCGCTGAATACCTTGCCTTTTTATGTGTCTCCTGGGATTAAGGCAGAGTTTTTGGTAACTTCTGGCGATGGATTTGGTGCTGCTGGCAGGGTAGGTATACCTTCTTATGCACCGTTGCGGGTATTGATTTTTAACGTTGAAATAATTAAGTAATCGATTCATGAAAAATATAATAATCACCGGTGGTGCTGGTTTTATTGGTAGCCACGTTGTTCGAAGAATGGTAGCCAATCATCCGGATTTGCACATTATCAACGTTGATGCGCTTACGTATGCTGGCAATTTGGAAAACCTAAAAGACGTAGAAGGTAAGTCGAATTATGAATTTGTAAAGTTAGATATAACCGATGGCGCGTCTGTGGAGGCATTATTTTCTAGTAGAAAAATTCACGGGGTTATTCATTTGGCGGCCGAAAGTCATGTGGATCGAAGTATTACCAATCCCTTGGACTTTGTAATGACCAACGTAGTGGGGACAGTGATCCTATTAAATGCTTACAAAGCTTATGGAGATACGGAAAATGGAAGGTTTTATCATGTAAGTACCGATGAAGTATACGGAACTTTGGGCGATGAAGGCAAGTTTACCGAAACTACGCCCTACGATCCAAATTCGCCATACAGTGCCTCAAAAGCGTCTAGTGATCATTTTGTACGGGCTTATCACGAAACGTATAAACTACCCATTGTTATTAGTAATTGCAGCAATAATTATGGCAGCCATCAGTTTCCAGAAAAGTTAATACCCTTGATGATTCACAATATAACCCATAATAAACCTTTGCCGGTTTACGGT
Source organism: Flavobacteriales bacterium (assembly GCA_947457565.1). Lineage (GTDB taxonomy): Bacteria > Bacteroidota > Bacteroidia > NS11-12g > UBA955 > JAGKXC01. Next base: position 9,789 of record CANGWH010000040.1, on the reverse strand, counting down.
AAAGGCGAAAATATTAGGGATTGGTTGTGGGTGGAAGATCACGCTCGTGCCATTGAACTCATTTATTTCAAAGGCGTAAATGGAGAAACCTATAATATCGGTGGAAATAACGAATGGAAAAACATCGACTTAGTACATAAGCTTTGTGAAATAATGGATCGAAAGTTAGGCAGGGAACCGGGTGAATCGGCTCAGTTGATTACCTATGTTACTGATAGAAAAGGGCATGATTTCCGATATGCAATAGATGCCTCAAAATTGGAAAATGAATTAGGTTGGACACCTTCGGTTGCTTTTGATCAGGGGTTTGAAAAAACGATCGACTGGTATTTAGAGAACACCGAATGGTTGGGTCGTGTAACCAGCGGAGCCTACGCCGATTACTACTCGGCTATGTATGCTAATCGATAATTATCATGTCAGAATTTAGTCTTTACAACACCTTAAGCCGAACGGTAGAGCCCTTTCGGAGTATAAGCCCAAAGCATGTTGGCATGTATGTGTGCGGACCAACGGTATATGGCCCTCCCCATTTGGGACATGTTCGCGGGCCGGTGGTATTTGATGTGGCGCGAAGATATTTACAGCACTTGGGGTATACGGTTCGGTTTGTTCGAAATATTACGGACGTAGGGCACCTGGTGGGTGATGCCGATGAGGGCGAGGATAAATTATCTAAACAGGCCAAAGTTGAACAATTGGAGCCAATGGAAATTGCTCAGATATATACCGACGCTTATAATCGCGTTATGGATGCTATGAATGTACAAAGACCTAGCATTGAGCCAAGAGCAACAGGACATATCATTGAACAAATTGAGATGATACAAGCCATTATTGATAAGGGATTGGCGTACGAAGTTAATGGTTCTGTTTATTTTGACGTTGAGGCCTATAATAAGCAAAAAGTTTACGGAATTTTGAGCGGACGTGTGGTTGAAGAATTACAGGCAGGCGCTGGAAATCAAAGTAGACAGTTGGAAGGTCAGGACGAAAAGAAGCATTCTAACGATTTTGCATTATGGAAAAAAGCTACTCCAGAGCATATCATGCAATGGACCAGCCCATGGGGCAAAGGATTTCCAGGGTGGCATATCGAATGCAGTGCAATGAGCGCTAAGTATTTGGGCGAAGAGTTTGATATTCATGGCGGTGGAATGGATTTGTTATTTCCTCATCACGAATGTGAAATTGCACAGAGCACAGCGGCTCATAATCACCAACCAGCCCGTTTTTGGATACATCATAACATGATAACAATTAACGGTCAGAAGATGGCAAAAAGCTTGAACAATGGCATCATGGTTGAGCAATTGTTTAACGGCGATCACCCATTGTTGCAGCAGGCGTTTACTCCAATGACTTTGCGATTTTTTGTGTTGCAGGCCCATTATCGTGGTACGTTGGATTTTAGCAACGATGCGTTGTTGGCCTCACAGAAAGGGTGGCAACGCTTGCAGTCTGCAATCGCGGTTTTACCCTCAATTAAAACAACGGATAATCCAACCGATGACATCTCGGAAGAATGGTTGTTAGCGCAGGATTTGGAAGATAATATTTTGAATAGTCTTAATGATGATTTAAATACCCCACAGGTTATTGCCAATTTGTTTGAATTGTCTAGACGGATCAATCTAGTTAACGACGGGAAAGCCAAGATTACGGCAGAAACTAAAGTTCATTTTCAAAAAATTTGGGATTCGATTGCCTTAGGGATATTAGGGTTACTGCCCGAGACGGCCAATACCAATGATTCAGCATTATCAGCGGCTATGGAAATACTACTGGAATTGCGGTCTAAGGCAAAGGTTGATAAAAATTGGACCTTGAGTGATCAGATACGAGATGCGTTGAAATCCAAAGGATTTGAAATTAAAGATGGAAAAGAAGGAAGTACGTGGTTGATTAATTGATTTTATAACAATTATTTATGCCGGGTCATTTTACCTTTTACTCGAATATAATTAGTGGCGATGTGGCTTTGTTTGATGAAACCGAATTCAAACATGCCATACAGGTGTTACGGTATCAATTGGGCGATGTTATTTCATTTTCGGATGGGATAGGAGGATTGTATGAGGCTTCGGTAAATTCAATTGGAAAACGCGAATTTTCAGCAAAAATTCTATCTAGAAAAGCGGTTGAACCATTGCCCACAATAATAATGGGGATGGGAATTTTGAAATCCAGCGATAGAATGGAATGGGCATTAGAGAAATGCACGGAATTAGGGGTTACGAAGTTTTGGTTTTTAAAAACTAAAAATTCTGAGCGGTCACATTTAAATCTAGATCGATTAACGAAAGTGGCTATTTCGGCAATGAAGCAATCACATTCAGCCTATTTGCCGGAATTAAAGTTATTGAATTTTGAAGAAGCATTAAGAAATTCTGAGGAATTATCTATCGGTAAATACATTGGTTATTGCGGCGAAGCGGATAAACAACCCATACGTAGTTGTATCGTACCTAGTGTATTTTTGATTGGCCCTGAAGGTGATTTTTCAGAGCATGAATATACGTTGGCAGCAACGAATGGATTTCTCGGTATTGAAATGGGTAAATCAATTCTTAGAACGGAGACGGCTGCAGTTGCGGCCATATCTGCCTTGCGTTTGAAATAAATTATCTTTGCAATTGTGAATATATTATTATTAGGTTCGGGCGGCAGAGAACATGCGTTTGCCTACAAAATTCGGCAGTCTGAACGTGTTTCTAAGTTATTTATAGCACCAGGAAACGCAGGGACAGCCCAATTGGGCGAGAATGTAGTGTTAAATCCTACAGATTTATCGGCAGTATATGAATTTTGTAAGAGGGAGAAAATTGATTTATTAATTCCAGGAAATGAGGATCCTTTGGTTGCTGGTTTGGTTGATTACATAGAGAAGATGTCTACTATTGATGGGTTGTCTATGTTGGTTGCCGGACCTAATCAATGGTGCGCGCAATTGGAAGGTTCGAAGGATTTCGCAAAATCGTTTATGGCTCGACACGGAATACCCACGGCTAAATACCAATCGTTCGATGCTACTAATTTAACAGAAGCGTATACATTTTTGGAAACGTTAACCCCCCCCTATGTATTAAAAGCCGATGGATTGGCAGCTGGGAAAGGAGTTATTATTACGGACTCGCTGCAAGAAGCAAAGGATACTTTATCGGATATGACCCAACAAGGTAAGTTTGGTAAGGCCGGGGAGCTTGTTGTTATTGAGGAGTTTTTAAAGGGAATTGAACTGAGTGTATTTGCGGTGAGTGATGGTAAAACTTGGCAAATGTTGGCATCGGCTAAGGATTATAAGCGAATAGGAAATGGGGATACAGGTTTGAATACGGGTGGAATGGGTGCTATATCTCCGGTGCCTTTTGCAGACGAGGTTTTCATGAAAAAAGTAGTAGACCGAATTGTAGAACCTACATTCAGTGGATTAAGAATGGAGGGACAACCCTATAAAGGATTTTTGTTTATTGGTTTAATGAATGTTGGCGGAGATCCTATGGTAATTGAGTATAATGTTCGAATGGGTGATCCGGAAACGGAGGCTATTTTTCCTCGATTAAATTCTTCGTTATTAGAATTATTAGAGAGCATGGCTGCAGGAAAATTGAACGAATATCAGGTTTTATTAGATCCATTAACGGCGGCTACATTGTTTTTAGTATCGGAGGGCTATCCTGGGGATATCAAAAAAGGTAAAGAAATTCGCCTGCCTGAGCACATTGGCAGTGCTATGGAAGATCAGTGGGTTTTTCATGCTGGAACAATAATGAAGGATAATAGATTGGTAACTAACGGTGGTAGGGTAATTGCTGTAACTTCGTTGGGCGATTCTATTCAATCGGCACTCAATCGTTCCAATGCCCTAGCTTCGTCTATTGAATTTGAAGGCAAGTACCAAAGGAACGATATTGGATTGGATTTATTAGCGAAATCATAATTATGGCCAACAACGATTATACTCCTTACGATAATATATTGCGCTCTAGAATAAAGAGTCCTGTTCGTACCGTAATAGGATATTTTTTACAAGGGATTTTGGTAATAATTCCAATCGCTGCAACAATTGGTATTTTGGTTTGGGTATATCGTGGAATTCAAGCTTGGTTGGATTTAGGGCATGTAAGTTGGGGTGCATTTGGCATTTATTTAATTTTAGGCTTTGCGTTAATTTTACTTGTTGGTGTATTCACTAAGGGGGTAATAGCCAAACAGGTTATGGGATTTTTGGAAAGTATCATTGAAAAAGCACCGGGTTTAAATTTAATTTTTGGTACTACCAAGGATTTAACCCATGCTTTTGTTGGTGAGAAAAAGAAGTTCAATAAACCGGTAGTAGTAGAAATAGCCGCGGGTTTGTATCGCATGGGCTTTATGACTCAAACCTCGTTATCTACACTGGATATGCCAGAATACGTGTCTGTATATTTGCCTTATAGTTACGCTTTTTCGGGCGAGATGATAATAATCCATAGAGATAAAATACGTCGATTGGACATGGAAGGGGCCGATGTGACCAAATTTGTGCTCAGTGGTGGTGCTGCAGAGTTAAAATAATCCCGATTGTGGGGATAATTTTTCATTGATTGCAACGTTGAATTAAGACAGTCTAGCTTTAATTTGAATTTATGTTGCTTTCATTATTAACATTGCTACAAACAGCAGGAACCAATGTGGATCCGGCTGCAGCTGCTCAACAACAACAACAAGCTGCAAAGGTTGCTGAAGAAGGTATTCCTATGTTATCCATTATGATAAAAGGTGGATTTGTAATGGGATTATTAGCGGTTTGTTTGTTGCTCACGATATATTTTATTATTGAGCGATTTATTTACATTAACCAACGGTCTAAGATTGATTTTACTATGGTTAACGTAATTAAAGACAACCTTAAAGAAAACAGATTTGATTCTGCATATCAGCTGTGTGCAAGGACAAATACGGCACAGGCTCAAATGATGGCAACGGGGTTAAATTTATTGGGGGCCAATTTAAGAGAAATAGAAAGTGCCATGGAAACTCGCGCAAATATTGAGTTGAGTGCTATGGAAGGAAATCTTTCCTATCTGAGTTTGATTGCCCGAATAGCACCAATGTTAGGATTTGTGGGAACCATATGGGGTGTAATTAACATTTTTTATACCGTAGCACAGGTGGGAGGTTTGGAGATTGGTGCCATTGCCGATGGGCTTTATATAAAGCTTGTAACAAGCTTTGCAGGTTTATTGGTGGGAATAATATCTTTTTTTGGCTATCAATTGTTTATGCGGAAGATTGATAAATTCGCTGAACGACTTCAGGAGCAATCCTTACAGTTAATGGAATTGCTTACAAAATCAAACCACTAAACCTAAGTGCATGAAAATCGGAAGAAGACGGCGTGAAGAGGCAGAGGTAGAATCCTCGGCAATGAATGACATCATGTTTTTTTTGATGTTATTCTTTCTGATTGCTTCTACTTTGGCCAATCCCAATGTTATTAATATTACGTTACCCAAAGCAAAAACAACTACCGCTGTACATACCAAAACACTACCAATAACGGTAAAGGTTGCCGATAAAGGCACGGAAAATGAACGGGTAGAGATTTATTTTGAACAAAAGTTAGTAGCCTTTGATGATATGGAGGCAATTCTAACGGAAGAGCGCGATAAATATGCAGATCCGTCGCATCCCCAAAATGGATTAAACGTTGTGTTACGGTTAGAGAAAGATTTAGAGGTTCAGGATATGGTAGATGTAATGCAGGTGGTGGCCAATTTGGGTATAAAAATGGTGTTAGCTACCGATAAATCAACCAAATAATCCATGAAATTCCGTAATTATGAAATCAATAATTTGCGGGTTATTTATTTTGTGTTTTTCGCTAAGGCTATCGGCTAATACTTCTACTTTTCATACAGTACCTGAAGATAGTTCTATAAATCAGACAGATTTTTCCGATTATATTCAGATTGAGGCTATGCGTGGGTTTTTGGCCGCTCATACGCAGGGAATGCAGGAGTTATATCAACATACCCTTGGCGTACAAGTACACTACCAACGTTCAATGTTGCGTAATCAGTATCATCCCAATCAATTCAAGAGAGTATTTCAATATGGTACTACGCTCAATTATCAGTACTTAGGAAGTGAAGCCGCTGGTTATGCCGTAGGGTTAGGTTTTTCTTTGTTTTTTACCCCAGGGCTCAGTCAACATACTCGGTTAACCGTGGGAATGGGGGGTGGATATTTAAGTAAACCGTATTCGTTAGAGAACCCAAAAAATATCGCTATTGGCTCGCATATTAATGGAATGATGCGGTTGGGAATCCAACGAGATATTTGGGTGGTTAAAGCCAATAATCGTAGAGCATCGGCGCAATTGAATGTGGGAATGACTCATTTTTCTAACGGAAATTGGAGTCAGCCAAATTTAGGCGTGAATATGCCTTACGTGTCGATGTCCTATAAGTATAAATTGGATTTAGGTGCAAAGCAGTTGAAACGAATGCAAAGCCATCAGAATGCATTGAAGCAACTTAATAGTGCTTTTGAAGCTAATCGTAATATTACTTTATCCAATCGTACTTGGGGGTTAGTGGGTGGATTTCGTGTTGGACGAAGACAGATGGAAATTGATCAAGAAGCTAATTTTACTACGGGCATTGTTGAATTGTTGGTTGAGCGTAGCTATTCCTACGAAGAATTTACTAATAATAAAAATTTGCGGTCTTTTTCTGCGCACCCGCATTGGGGATTAACGATGTTTATGGATCGCTCATATCAATACAATAAGCCCAATCCATTGCCAGCCTATAATTTTATCAATACCACAGAATTGGCGGCAATAGTGGGAAATCGATATGTATTTGGCCGGGTTGGAGTATTAACGGATATAGGTGTTTATTTATATCGTCCTTCGGATTCTAAGCGGAGATATTTCCAGGCGTTGGGTTTGAGTTATTTTGTTAATCAACACTTGATTTTAACAGCACGATTGAAGGTACATTTATCATCAGCCGATTATATTGAATGGGGAGTGGGATATCGATTTTAGGGGTTATAACTGGACCAATCTCCAATAATAAATCGGAAATATAAACCGAAAGAGAGTAAAAAATCATTGGTTTTTAGATCTAAGCCGGGCTCAAATCTAAATTCGGACACGGTATTATTTACCCATCGTTTTAGGTAAGCATAACGAACTATGAAAATCTCTTTACTTGTAATGTTTTTGTAAGGATTATTTAAATTAACGCAACCGTAAATTGGAGCACCCATGGGTGCATGAAACTCATTCGCATTCCAATAGGTTCCAACCAATCGATGATTTTGTTTTATTAAGTAAGAAATATTAACAAGTTGACCAAAGCCATTTTGATACGGTTGTTGGGGTTGGGGTGAAAAATCTAACGATTGAATACCATAGTATTCTGCTTGAAATTTTCGCGAGATAAATCGAATGCCGATTCCGCTATTGTTTTTATTCTGAATGGGTTGCGGCTGTTTAAGATTCTCGCCGCCTTGATGTTCATGAATCATGAAGGCAGGGATTTGTAGTTCAATCCCTGAATATTGATGCTGAAGGATGGTTAGCGTAGAAGAAAATCCAGCTACAATTATCTCTTGTTGCGATATTTCGGTGTTGGCTTGCTGTCGCCAATTTAACCAAGTATGGCTTCTCAAATACTTGGTATTTCTATTCCAAGCTAATCCATACTCAATGGGTGATTTTAAGGCCCATTCGTAATTGAAAACCGCTTCGGGTAAATTATGATTTACATGGCCATCGATATTACCTGCAAAGATTGTTGACTTTTTGGCCTGAATCGTAACTTTTATTATTGGTTTAAATTGAATTTGATTGGATAGTGTTTGATCGAAAGGGAATTGAAGCATAGCACCCAAAGAATAGGTGGCAAGAATATCTTTAGAAGAATTTTGATACTCCATTACACTCCAAATTCTTTGTCCAAATATAGTTTCACCGGGATTGGTTGCCTGAAAATATTCATTGTTTTTGGTGTATTGTAATCCGCCTAATTGTAAATAAGGTTTATTGCTTCTTCTTTGAATTCGGTTTCTGAATATTTCAAATTCGAATGATTCATTGCCGTTTGCAAGACTATCCAAAATACTTGGTTGTGGAGCTCTGAAAATTTCGTTTTGCCATTGGGACCAAACGGTATTTATTCCTAATAACAAGAAACCAAACAATAGCAATAGTGGTTTAACGATCGTGGACATTGTTGCCGCAATTTAATTGTTTTTATCGCCACGTAACCTTCTAAATTCTCTGCGGGCATCAACTAGAAAGACGCTGCTGCTATATTTTTCTAGAATCGTTTGGTAACACGCTAAGGCTTTTTCAGGGTTGTTTAATCGGAATTCATACAGATTACCCAGTTGGTACCAGGCATTATCTGCAAGAATATCGAAACTAAAGGCTACAGCCAAGGTTTCTAGTAAATCTACAGCATCAGTAAAGTTGGATTGTGCTATTTTAATTCGGGCTTTAACAAATAATATATCATCGCTCAAGGAATGACCGGGGAAATTACTATTAATGCTATCAAGGAATAAATTAGCATCATTATAACGCAGTTGTCGTTCGGCGAGTAAAGCTTGTCCAAACCAGTGTAAAGCTGTGTAATTACTATCCATTCCGTAGTTATCAATGATGGTTAGAGCAAGCTCCATTGCGTTATTAGATATTAATTGGGTTGTAGCCCCCTTTAATACATTTAATTGCATGGTTGCCCAATCGAAATCACCTCTATAAAAACTCAATTCCGCTCGTTTGAATTTGGCAAGTTGACCGGTTTCTTCTTCTTTGAAGTCTTTTTCAACTTGGGCATACAGCAGCTCGGAAGTCCAAACATCGTTTTGAGCAACTAAGACATCGGCTAACTCAATTTTAAGTTTTGCTAGTTTTTGTTTGTTTCGGATTCCTGCATTTTCGATATAATTTCTTAGTAAACTTTCGGCCGATTTCATTGAAATCCCTGCGGAATCATTTTGTACTAAAAGTCGAGAAAGATTTATGGCATTATCCAATGTTTCTTCGGAAGGACCAAATTCATGTTCAATTTTTTTCAGTGTATTAAGCAAATATGCTACATCCGATTTGTTGCCTTGTTGAAGGTATTTTAGGTAACCTATTTCTCCCAATTTAATCCAGCTTTTATGCCACAATCGATTATCATTATCTTGGGCATCCTCATTTTCGCTGATGCAGTATTTCAGGCATTGCTCGGCTACATCGTAAGCTTTGTTAGAAATGCACAAGTTGGCCAGTTCAAATACTCGTTCTCCTTGTTGTTTCAGCCTGCGATCCAATGCTTTTGCAAAAACAAACGCTTTCTGCCAATTGCCTTGTTTAATAAACGTATAATTCAAAGCTATGGTTAACTCATTATTTTCGGGGTAAGCTTGAATTTGTTGTAATAATATACTTTGTAAGGCAGCATAATCGGCACTATCTGCCAATTGTGTTTCCAATGCTTGTTTGATGGAACTAAAGGAAATTCTGCCGCCATTTAGCATGTCTACATATAATTGCAACCCTTTGATTCTATTGCCTGAAGCCATGTGTAGCGTGGCTAACTGATTGGTAATGTCTGGGTTATTGCCAAGGGTGGCTTCTGCACTTTCTAATACTTGAATGGCTTCTTTTCTTAAATCATATCGTTCAAATAGATTGGCAGCATATAAATAGGGTGATGGATCTTGAAAATAGACATTGGAAGTCCCTTGTTTTAGTTTTTCAATAATCAAATCCATAATTTTAGGCAACTTCTGATTGTC
>CANGWH010000039.1 GCA_947457565.1 Flavobacteriales bacterium | reverse complement strand
TGGTTAATCGAACATGCTTTTCCGCGGGTTCATCAAAGGTAGATGCCACCACTTCCGCTCGAACACTTCTTGCCATATCGGTTACTTCTTCTGGCCTTTCATCAACCAGTAAAATAATCATATAAACTTCTGGATGATTTTTGGCAATTGCATTGGCAATCCCTTTCAATAACCAAGTTTTACCCGTCTTGGGTTGGGCCACAATTAACCCTCGTTGACCTTTGCCAATGGGGGATACTAAATCAATGATTCTATTGGGGTAGTTTCCGTTATTGTCAACTAAATTTAATTTTTCATTGGGAAACAGCGGCGTTAGATGTTCAAAGGCCACCCGATCTCTAACTTCTTCTGGTGTTCTACCGTTGACGCTTTCGATTTTTACCAAACAGAAGTATTTCTCATTTTCTTTGGGAGGTCTGATGGTACCTCGTACCGTATCACCAGTTTTCAACCCATTTTGCTTGATCATAAAACCAGGTACATAAACATCATCTGGCGATGCCATATAGTGATAATCAGGCGAACGCAAAAAACCATACCCATCCGGTACCGTTTCCAATACCCCTTGGGTGGTTACAACCCCTTCCATTTCAGTAAACAACTGCAATGCTTCCCGTCTGCGCTTTTCTTCCTCCGATATCGGAGCTACCTCCTTGGGCTTGCTTTCGTTTGCAGTAACAGGTTCTGAATTTGCGGCATCGGACGTATTCCGACTATCTTGATTATTGTGTTGTTTTCTTTCAAATCCACCCCTTTCTCTATTACCATGAGGAGGCCTGTTCCTATTTTCTGTGCTCTGATTTCTATCTGCCTCGTTATCCGATTTTTCGGAATCTGGTTTTGCGTTATTGGGGTTCTTTCCGCGATGTTCTTGATTCCGATGATTATTTCGTTCGGGTCTAACAGACTGCGGTGCCGATACTTTTTCCTCTACAATCTTCTTTTCTGGAATCACTATTGCAGGAACCGAATCGCTTTGAAGTGCGTTTGCAACTAACGCGGTAGCTTCATCATCCGACTTATTTCTTCGGGGTCTCCGCCCTCTTTTATTATCGGCATCGTCAGCGTTATCGATTATATTATTACTTGGAGCGGCTTCATCATTTCTTTCAGAAGAATTTGTATCGGGATTGTTTCGTGCCGAGGATTCCATGTTGGTTGTTTTGGGAACTTCCCCAGTAGCCAACGTAGTGATGGCACTAATTAAATCAGGTTTCTTCAATTTAGAAACATCTTTAATATCTAAGTTTTCTGCTAGCGTGCGCAATTCGGCTACGCTCATTTTGGAAAAATCCGGACCGGTGACCATAAAATATATCGTGGAGAAATTAAAATCGAGAGAATTATGAAACTATAAATATTGTTTCGAGGTTGCAAGTATAGCAAAAATTAACTGTAATCTCCTGTTTCTGGTAAATTTTACAGAAAATAAGCCCTCTTAATTGTACTGCTCAAAAAAATATTGCTTTCTGGTTAAACCCATTGCCTTTAAATGTTGTCTTGCCTCTTTGCACATTTCGCTCCATCCACAGACATAAACATGACAATTCATATGCAGCGCTTCTTTATAAAATGCGTGCACATATCCATAATTTTCGGCTGATACCTCCCTCGAAAAAACAGGGACATACGTAAACAATGGAAATTCTACCTCCCAAAGCTTTAAAATATCAGTAAACAATTCATCCGTAAAATTCCGATTTCCGCTATACAAAAAGACTTCTTTTTGTGGGTGATTATTTAAAATATGCTCGATCATTGGTATAAATGGAGCTATTCCCGTGCCGGTGCAAATAAAAAGGATTCGTGAAACTTCATCGTACACTGAATCTTGATAATCCCTTAAGGTAAATGTACCAAGAGCCTCTGTAGATTCTATTTCCACTGGCTTGTCTAATCCCCACAACCAAGGGGTCACTTTGCCTAGAGAATTTAACGAAATACACAGTTCAATTACCGGCAACTGAGAGTCATTGGCAGCCCAGTTTAAAAGCGAATAACTCCGTGCTATGGACCTATTATTCTCATCCAGTAATTCGGGGAACGATAACGTCACAAATTGCCCAGGCAGAGCATTTATTGGCACTTCGGTTTCAATGAGAAAGCGCTTAACGTTAGGCGTTAGTGCGGTAGACGTTTGAATTATCGCTTTCATGGTGCGAAGTTACTAAAGAAGCATTAATTGCGTGGTTCTATCCTTGGTTAAATTCTTTTGACTACCTGATATTTATTACCTTTGATCCATGCAATGGTTGTACACCGTTTTGATTTTTACTGGCGGAGGTATTGGTGCTTTATTACGCGGGTTTATGGCTCAAAACCTAGTGATATCAAGTAATTCAACCTTCACACAAACCCTAATAATCAACTCCGTGGGTTCCTTTATTATTGGATTTTTATGGGAACTCCCACTATCCATGGAATGGAAATATTTTTTGATTGTAGGACTACTCGGGGGATTTACCACTTTTAGTGGATTTAGCATAGAGTTTTTACAGTTTCTACAGAATAAAACTTGGGGATTAGGTTTCATTTACGTAATTTCCTCGGTAGTGTTAAGTTTACTATTAGTATGGTTAGGAAATCGGTTGTATTCATTGTTTGTTTAATTGTTATTTTATCGAAATCGGTATTGGCAAGCCAATTGTTAATTCCGATGGATGAAACCCAAAAAAATCATTTAAAAGCCTACGGTCTATCCTTTTGGTTGTTAAATGCTCAGCAACAGGAAGTAGAATGGTTATTGAATTACCGCGGCGGAAGTTTTTTGATTTCCAATACAGTAAACACAGAAAGAGAATGTAAAATTCGAGGGATATCTTACGAAGTTATTTCAGAATCACAAGCGGAGGTTATTTTCAAAGAAATTGACGATCCCGCCGCAAACATGAATCATATAAAGCTATTAAATGCACCAAAAATTGCCGTCTACTCCCCAAAAACAAAACAACCCTGGGATGATGCCGTAACCATGGTATTGACCTATGCAGAAATTCCTTACACCGTGATATTTGATGATGAAGTGTTATCCGGCAAATTGGTTGAATACGATTGGCTGCATCTTCACCACGAAGACTTTACAGGACAATTTGGTAAATTTTGGTCGAGTTACGCCGCTGCACCATGGTATCAAGCGGAAGTAGCAGAAGGCGAATCGATGGCAGCAAAACATGGTTATGGCTCGGTGCGCGAATTAAAAAAGGCTGTGGTCTTAAAAATAAGAGAATTCATGCTCGGTGGTGGATTTTTATTTGCGATGTGTAGCGCCACCGATAGCTATGATATAGCCTTGGCCGCTGCCGAAACCGATATTTGTGAAGATATGTTTGACGGAACTCCCGCCGATCCAAATGCACAAAACAAACTAAATTTTGATGATTGTCTAGCCTTTAAGAACTTCCGATTAGAAACCAATCCTTACGTTTATGAGTTCAGTAATATTGATATAAATCCCGATCCAAGAGTACGTCAAGTTAGGGAAGACGATGATTTATTTACACTGTTCGATTTTTCTGCTAAATGGGATATTATTCCAAGCATTTTATGCCAAAATCACACCAAAACAATCAAGGGATTCATGGGCCAAACTACCGCATATAAAAGCAATTTAATTAAAAGTGACGTAATTGTTATGGGCGAAAATGCCTTGTTAGAAGAAGCCAAATACCTACATGGTGAACTTGGTAAGGGTACATTTACTTTCTTTGGCGGACATGACCCAGAAGACTATCAACATTTGGTAGGCGAGCCAGCCACCGACTTAAATTTGCATCCAAATAGTCCGGGGTATCGTTTGATATTAAATAACATTTTATTTCCATCGGCCAAAAAATCAAAACAAAAAACATAATTGCGGTGAATCTGCGCAAAGGCATTATCATCTTCCTACTTTCGGCCATTCTTTGCACATGGTTAGCACCTTTAATTCATCCAATTTTACATTACGATGAATTAAGTGCAGTATCACGAGCACAGAATTATTCATCCCTTACAAACCAATGGGAATTGGGGATCAAACCAGACGGTCATCCCCCGCTTTTACAACTTATTATTTGGTCGATAGTACAATTAGGAGGTTTGCAAACCTTTCTTCTTCGATTTATCGGTATTGCATTTGGTTTATGGTCTATCATCGAAGGATTTAAATTATCAATTTTAATTGTAAATAACCAAAAGAATCCCACCAGCACTGCTGCATTTTTTAGATTTCTTTTTACAAAAAAATCATCCCACAACCATCCGCCGTTGGTTGGATTTATAACCTTATTATTATTGAGTTTATGGTGGTGGTATGCTGCCATGGGCTATCAAATAAGGCCGTATTCCCTAGCCTTACCTTTTGTTTTTCGCACATGGGCATGGGCAATGTCAAGCACCCGATGTTCCCATAAACTGATATTCTCCAAGGTAGTAACAATGGCAATTTATACAATAATTGCTGCCTGGATTCATCATTTCGCGTTTTTATCCTGTTTAACCGCTTTTGTTATTTTCACGTTTCGATGGTTTGAATACAACGCCCGTCGCTACTCCAAACAAGTCATAGTTTTTTCTTGGCTTAAAATTCTAAGTTTGTTTATTTCCCTTGTTTTAATTGGTTATATTCCTGTATTAGAAATTCTTAAATCGCAGCTGAACGAAGGTGGTTTAGCATGGCTTGGAAAGCCAAGCACCGGATTTTTATTCGATTTTTTTTCCAGTAATTTCCATCCGTTTCTTGTCTTATTATTACTGCTTTTGATTACCCTCGCTGTTGTTACAAGACCCCTTCAAAGCGGATACCTACTCTTTGGATTCCTTTTTCAGTATGTCCTATTGCACAGCTACAGTTTACTATTCAAACCCGTCTTGCAACCCAGCTCCTTATATTTTTCACTGCCGCTGTTATTTGTATTAGCCGATATTGGCTGGGTGAAAATCGCTCAATATTTAAGCAAGGTGAAATCATCGTTGGTGTTAGTTTCAACCGGAAGCTTACCTGTTTTACTTGGTCTTTTTATATTCATCGACACCGCAATTTCACAACAGTGGTTTACACAAAGACAAAAAAATTATCATTATCAATTTGCTCAAGCAATTTTGGCAAATCCCAAATCCAACCTATGGATGGATGCCGAAATGGAAACCATACAATTCCATCTACCCAAAAAAATTGCTGAATATTCCACTGTTAATTGGCTGCTCAATTGCAACAATCCAGGCGATATCATTAAGAAGCTCTCTACCTTGAACCAAGGTGATTCCATTATCGTTTGCACACAAGCAGGCACACATCCATGGATTTTACCCGTTTTATCAACCTATTTTACATCGGTTAAGATACAAGCATTTTACATCGGTGCACAAATAACTACCTTTTCTGGGTTTGATCGATTTAGACAAAATAAAAACCCGTTTCAATGCCATCCTGAATCCACTGCTTCAATTACAAATACCTACAGGACGAAATGCGATTATCACTGTCCAGTACCCCTTTCTAATGATACGTTAATCTACAACTCCAACGATACATTAACCTTTACTTATTCGGTTGATTTGATGACTATGAACACCAATGCCAACGATGTAATAGTAGTTATTGCTCCCGTAGAATGGAAATCGCACAACACTGGGTTAGTTATAGAATCTACCCTGCACAATGATTCTGAACAAATCGATTGGCGCGGCACGCTGTATCAAGATTTTCAACACCCCGGTTGCAATTACGCAATACATACTATAAAACTTAGCGATATCCCTGGTTGGAATAATAAAACTCGACTGGGAATAAAAGTATACGGAGCTTGGGCTTGGATTGGTCGTTGGTCTGGGAATCCCTATCTTTATGGTATTTCACCCTATAATCAACGATAAACTTCTGGGTTTATTACGGTAAAAACTCTACTCAAATTAAATCCGAGTCTGATTCCAGCTTGATTCCATCGATCCGTAGTACGTGCGATAAATAACGATTCATTTAAGCCAAAACTATTGGTAAATTGTAATTGAAATACATGCCCACCTGTTTCAATATCAAAGCCTAAACTAAAACTATTGATGGTAGATCCTTTGTTTGTTAATATGGGAATGAAATCTAAATTTAGCGTAGTTCTTGTGGTTAATTTCTGTCGCATTCCGACCCCCAAATACCAATGCGATAATGTGCGAGTAGCCAAATCACCTTCTAACGCATTGCTTGCCAACTGTGGCTGTATTGTAGATTGTGTTACCCAACCAGGAACAAATTGTAAACTTAACTCTTCTGAGACTTTCTTCCCAATAATAGCTTGCGCAACCCAACCCGTTCTTGCGCTATTGGGTATTTGCAACAATTCTGTTTTGCCAAGGGTTGGATTGAATACGTTATACTGAGTATTTCTGCGATCTATAGCAACCAAAAACAAAATCGATAATGGTTGATGATTATCTGTTGTTTGTTGCATTAATCGATATTTAAGAAACAGATCTACATTCTTTTCTTGTTTTACATTACTTCTACCAAATCCAAGCATTAGATTGGGGCTGATACCAAACTCACCTCCAATTCTTATTGTGGCAATATCCAATCCAAATGCCTTGTCAACACCAGCATTCAAAGGACCAAATCGATGGCTCATTTTAAAATCAAACACCCCAGCATCCACTAATTCTAAACTTTGTTGATTAATAACCTTAGTGGTTTTGAATGCGCTATGAACTTTTTCCGAGCCTGGAGTTACCATAGGTTCTTCCAATAAATCTAATAATGTGGAATCATCTTGGGCTTGCAACATCCCAGTTGGCACCATCCACTGGATTAAAAACAATAAAAACAATTTAGACCCAAGCTGATTGGTAAAAAAATGCAACGATTGTTTGAAATTAACGCCTACCATCGTCTCACGATATTAAATCCAAACCGCATGTAATCAGCGAATATTCCGTTATCGGCAACCAATAGAAAACCTTCATTCATAGAAGATGCGTTACTTAGGCTTAAATGAAACACGTGCCTCGCTGTAAAAATATCCAGTCCCATACTCATGTAGGGGTTATTGGGTACAAACACCGCAGTTTCTACCGGTTTAGGAAATAATTCTGGCAGGTTTAGAGGGGTGCCCATTTCTAAGGTAAACGTATATTTCTCGCTAATCTTCAATCGAGCAAACCCTGAAATAACTGCGATATCATTGGCATCGGTTTTCTTTTCCACTAAGTTGATATGAACCACTGTGGGAGCTAATCCAATAGCAAGTACATTGCTTAAATTCTTGGTAATAATCCACTGGTTAACAAATCGCAATCTGTTTGAATAATAATAAGGTTCTTGTGTAAAGTTTTTACGCGTTCGAATATCGGCAGTTACGTTCGACATCCAAGCCATTTTTATAGACTTTTCGGGTTTTTTATTCCCCACAAATTGCCATTTCAAGTAAGCATCAGCAGTTGTATTCATGCTAGAACGCGATGCACCCACGGTAAATGCGTTAGAGAGCCCATAATCCAAGCCAATTCGCATATAACTTTGATCTATACCGTACCAATTGTAGGCGCCTGAATTTAATGGACCAAAGCGATGTTGTATGAATAATTCCATGGCTCCTTTGGGCAATCCAACAGCGCTATGTAAATTCACCATTCTCAAACTTTTTGCATCGGCAGACAATACCGGTGGCTTGTATAAACTAAAATTAAATCTTTGCGATTCCTCCACCACATTGGAATCAAGTGAAAACGCATTGGCTTTATTAGCGATAAAAATAAGAAGAAGAAAAATGGAAATCGATTGTAGGTACTTCATTTATTGTGGCATTCCTTTCCGCAACCAAATATCTACCAACGATAGATTGCAGTTATCTAACTTTGCACCTGGTGGCATCAGTTTACTTTCATAGCCCGGAAGCTGATTGATGGTACCTTGCAATTGTTTGGTTTGACCGTATTTCACAACCTGATTATACGAGGATAAATCAACACCTGCCGTTGCACTAGCTGCGCTATGACAACCGATGCATTTTTGATTAATCAGGGGTGCGATTTTCTGTGAATAGGTAACATTGGTAGTATCGCAACTAGAAGCGCCATACATAGTTTCCTTGTTATCGTAATAACAACCGGTAGAAAATACGATTAATACCGATGCCCCTAAAACCAATTTTTTCGCAGCTACCATTTAGTTGTTGGGCGACCCCGCTTGAATCCATTTTGATACCTGAGTAATTTCACAGGGGCTCAGTTTTGTCCCTCCTTTGGGCATTGGATAATATCCAGAATGATCAATGGATCTCAATAATCCTTGTCCAACCGCCGCCTTTACACCGTTGTAATTGGACAGATTAACATTCATTGACGCCGTGGTGGAATTATGACAACCCACACAGTATTTGTTCATTAAAGGTTGAACTTGACCAGAAAATGTAAATTGGGTAGAATCGCATCCAGTGGAGGGACAATTAGTTCCGTTATTTGCGCCTGCATTTATCCAACGCTTCAACAAATCCATTTCCGTTGATGACAGCTTAGGATAGCCATCGGGTGGCATATCCCCATCGGCTATTTCTTCATAAATTTCCGATTTCTTGGCACTGCCCTTAACGATTCCATGGCTAACGATTGAATTGTAATCCGTTAGTTGGTAATCTTCCGCGCGGGTCCCAGCATCGTGGCAACCGGACATAGCACATTTACTATTAAATATGGGTAAAATATCTCGTTCAAAACAAATATCGCCTCCGCTGGAAGAACCATCCATGGGTACGTGTTCACAAGCGGCGATAAATACCACTGTAAATAAAGCAAGAAGAACGGAAGCTATTATTTTACGCATGTTTTAATCAAATTTTCCGGCTGAAGAACCAATTATTATTTACCTTTTGATAATTGCAAGGGACAATTAATGGAAATATCTATATTGTCGGATACCGACTTCTTTGAAGCTGCAGGAATATTTATTCCATAATCCGAACAAAGGACGCTCATAGAAGCCGTTAAGGTAATAACACCATCGGCAACTATAATTTTCCCGGGTATAGTAATTTCTTTTTTAACACCGTGCATCTCGTGGGTTCCTTTAGTTACCACTTCGTACGTGCCGTTTTTGGTAAAATTCGCGGAAGCTGATTGTGCTGCGGCAACATCCTCTATTTTACCAGAATACGTTGAGAAAGGGAATTCCGCCGTTTGCATGTAATTCTCTTGAAAATGTTTTTGCATCAACGCCGATTTAAATTGAAAAGCATTTACTGGAACTCGAAAGGCAATTGCATTGGTTTTAGGACTAAACGCAGCGGTTACCTGATCATTATTCGCCGAAAACTCTTCAATCGCTGTTTTGCTAATAAATTTAATGTTCCCAGTGCCGGTTTTGTACACTTGAGCATATGCAGAACCTACTGCTGCGGCTAACAAAAAGCCTGTGATAATTATTTTTTTCATATTGCTATTTTTTTTTAAAAATATTGTCTTTCAATTACTTATTGGATAACTGAATCTTGTGTAGCCGATTGATGTTCCCGTGAAACGGTAAGATCCGCTTGATTTTTCGAGTGTTTCAAGAGGGCACATCTACTCATTTTCAATTGTTTAGAACCAAATTCATTCAATAATTCCATCCCAGGATCTTCGTTGGAAGTAGACGGTATTTCTAAGCCATTACACACACATTGAATGGTAACTGCATCACCAGCAACTACGGCTTCCACCTCTTTTAACATGCTGGCATCAAAATTCGCATACACTTCAATGGGAGAATCCTCTTTACCCGGAGTTAACATAAGGGTTATACTTGAATCCCCAACAACATCTGCCACAGAAGCATCAAATTGAACACTTTTATTTATGTATTTCGAAAAGGTTTTTGTGGCCGCAGTATCCTGATCTAAATCATTTAACCAAGCTTCTAATGAGACTTTAAAATCAGGTTCTCCCGTGCTACTTACGCTGGCAGGTTTGAAATAAAGGTAAATGCCAGAAATAATTCCAACCGCAACAATTGCAGAAATAACAACTATAATTCGTTTTTTATTCATTTTAATCGAAATTTGTAAACCCTTAATCAGATAAAATCGTCTGACATCAAGAACTACAACAAATTTAACGCCAACCCCTACATGAAATTCAGATTTTTTTTACTTTTCTCTTTCTCATTATTTGCAATCACCCAATTATCAGGTCAATCCGTTCCTGCAACAATTCGTTACACCGCTTCAAAAATCTATACAGCGGATACCAACTTTTCTGTTGCAGAAGCCATTGTTGTGGAAGGAAGTAAAATTCGATTTGTAGGTAGCACAAAAATTGCTGATAGCATATACCCCCAGGCTACCAGGATGGATTACCCTGGGAAATATATTTATCCAAGTTTTATTGATGCTCACACCCACTTATTAGGATACAGTAAAAATCAAACTCAAGCCAATTTATTCGGATGTAAATCGGTAAAGGCAATCATAAAAAAACTAAAAACCTACGACAAAACTAACCAGCAACGTTGGATTATTGGCAGAGGTTGGGATCAGAATTTATGGCAAAAGTCGGGTAAAACGAAAACCATGATGAGCCCAAACGACTTTTATGCATTGAATCGCGCATTTCCCAATAAACCTGTTTGCGTTTCTCGGGTAGATGGACATGCAGTATGGTTGAATGCAGCGGCTATTCGTGAATTGGGTTTGGAAAAAATAGCTAACTCTCCCAACGAAATGGGACTGGAATATCAAACCTCATCTAAATCAGCACCAGTTATTTTCTTTGTACCTATGTTAGAAGGAGGCGAATGGGAAAACCATCGGGGATCGTTCACAGGAGTTTGCATCGATAAATGTTCCGATTGGATACAATCCAGAATACCAGAATTGCCCTTTTCCGTATGGGAAAAATCTTTCTACTCTAGTATATCAGAATGTCATAAGTACGGCATCACGGGAATCATGGAAGCAGGCTTGGATAGAAATGATTTAACCCTTTTGTCTAGGCTATACCAAGCCGACAAAGTAAATCTCAGAATCTTCGCTTTACGTGCTGGCAATGAGCAAGGAATTGGGGATATGTTAAATACGGGAATTGGCGCCGGTGATGAATTTAGTATTCGCGGGGTGAAGTTGTATCTCGATGGTGCCTTAGGTTCTCGTGGAGCTCTTTTGAAACACGAATATTGCGATCATCCGGGGCATCATGGACTGCAGGTAATGAGTGAAATGGAATTCCTAAAAGTTTGTTACGCTATGAGCCAAAAGAATATCCAAGTTGCCGTACACGCTATCGGAGATAGTGCCAATGCCATTGCTATCCGAGTTTTCCATAAGTTACTTCCCTACCGCAATGATTTACGTTGGAGAATTGAACATGCTCAAGTGGTAGACCGAAACGATTTAGAAAAATTAAAAGGCAAAAACGTAATTGCCAGTGTGCAGCCTACCCATGCTACGTCCGATGCCCCATGGGCTGCAGATAGATTATGTGGCGGACCTCAAGCGCGCTTAGCCGGTGCTTATGCCTATAAATCCTTGATGGCCACAGGTTCAATAATGGCCTTAGGGACTGATTTTCCTGTAGAATCCATGAATCCCATGGGCACATTTGTAGCAGCCACGCTAAGAAAAGATTTAAACGGAAAACTCAAACAACCATTTTTGCCCCAGCAAGCGCTTTCCCCAGAAGAAACACTGTGGGGAATGACATTATGGGCAGCGTATGCGAGTTTCGCAGACCCAATCACAGGCAGTTTAGAACCAGAAAAATCGGCAGACATGATTATCATGGATACAGATATTATTGAAACAGCCCGTGTACTTCAGCGTAATCCCACAAAGTCGATTAAGAAGCTAACACAATCCAAAGTAATTACCACTATATACCAAGGTAAAACGGTTTATTAAACTACAATTTGATAAGTTTTTACTTTATGTGACCGTATTCTATCAAGACTAGTATGGTCCCTACTTATATTTGTTATACTATCCCAATGAATCGAATCATTTCACGTTTTTGTTGTTTCTTGTTGCTCGCCGAAATGATTTCGTGCACAAACAGTGAGAAATCATCGGTAAACCCTACTATCGACTCAATCACCGTGTCTGTTTATGCCAATGCAAGTATAGAATCGGCCAATCAATATGCTGTATATTCCGCAGTTACCGGTCGTGTAGTTGATGTATTGAAAAAAGAAGGCGATAAAGTCAAATCGGGTGAACCAATATTAAGATTGGAAAATATACAAGCAACCGCAAACTTTTCAACGGCAAAATCAGCCTTGGAAACGGCGAAAAACAATGAACGGCAACTGTTGGATTTAAAATCGCAGTTGGAAGTTCAGTTAGAGCAATTAAAACTGGATTCTAGTAACTATTTTAGACAAAAACGATTATGGGAGCAACAAATTGGTAGCTATAATCAATTAGAAATCAAAAAGCTCGCTTATGATGCATCCCTGAATTCCGTTAAAACGTTAAAAAACAAAATTTCCATCACCTTTAAACAGTTAGAATTCAATACGCAGCAGGCAAAAAACAATGCGGAAACAAGCGGAAAATTGCTTTCCGACTTTGTTGTGAGTTCCGCCATTTCGGGCGATATATTCTTGCTCAATGCAAAAGTGGGTGATTGGATTTCTCCCGTCAAATCCATTGCAGTGATTGGTAATGCTAACCATTATATTCTTCGATTGAATATTGACGAAATAGATATTTCACAGATCCACGAGAATCAGACAGCCATTGTATCCTTGGATGCCTACCCCGGTAAATCATTCAAAGCGCATGTAAGCAGAATTATTCCAATCATGGATCAAAAAAACCAAAGTTTCACGGTAGAGGCAGTCTTCGATGAATTACCAGGGAAATTATATCCGGGATTATCTGCGGAAGTGAATATCATAACCCATGTTAAACCTAAAGCTTTATTAATCCCGCTCTCCTATCTTGGAAAAAACAATAAAGTTAATACGGATAAAGGCGAAGTAGAAGTTAAAACTGGATTAAAGAACATGCAGTGGGTTGAAATTCTGGATGGGATTTCGGCCAACGCAACCTTGTTTGAACCCGCAATAAAAAAATAAATGAACCGTAATGTTCGTTTTGCCATTGCCAAAACCCATTTATTGGCGAGAAAAAAGCAAAGTGCTATTGCCGCATTGGGGGTAACTTTTGGTATCGGAACATTTATCATTTTGGTCAGTTTCATGACCGGTTTAAATGGATTGTTGGATGGGTTAATTTTAAATCGAACCCCTCATATCCGAATTTACAACGAAGTAAAAGCCTCGGAGAACCAACCCATCGATTTACACCCGCAGTACAAAGGCGGAAAAAACATGGTTACTTCCATCAAACCCAAACAAGAATTAGCGGGAATTCGAAACGCAAAAGCCTTGATGTCGGTTGTGGCCAAAGACTCGCGTGTTAAAGGGGTAACACCGCAAGTATCGGCCCGAATTTTCTACCAATCTGGTAACATATTATTAAATGGCAATGCCATTGGTATTGACGTACTGGAAGAAGACCGATTATTTGATTTCCACCAATACATCGTGGGGGGCAGCCCAAGTGATTTGGCAAACAACGATAACGGAATTATTTTGGGGGCCGGCGTAGCTCAAAAATTTTCGTTGCACGTAGGCGACAAAATACAAATCATGAGTAGTACGGGTCAGACCTACAAATTAAAATTGGTTGGTCTTTATCAATCGGGGCTAGCCGATATCGACAAAATCCAAAGTTATGTAAATATCAAAACGGCTCAGAGAATTGCGGGTGAATCGGGCAGTTATTTTACGGATATCAGTGTTAAACTTTTTGATATCGAACAATCTTACGATTTAAGCAAGGAAATTGAACGCAGTCATGGAATAAATGCGGTTGATATTAAAACTGCGAATGCCCAATTTGAAACGGGAACTAGCGTTAGAAATCTCATTACCTATGCGGTGAGTATCACCTTATTAATTGTTGCGGGTTTCGGGATTTATAATATTTTAAACATGGTGATATATGAGAAAATGAATGATATCGCCATTTTAAAAGCTACTGGGTTTAGTGGCGGTGATGTGAAACGAATTTTTATTTACCAAGCATTAATGATTGGGATTGTAGGTGGACTTTTGGGTTTATTGCTAGGGTTAACCATGAGTTATGTGATAAGTATATCGCCCTTTGAAACCGAGGCTTTACCAACGGTGAAAACGTTTCCCGTGAATTTCAATGGCCTGTATTATGTAATAGGTAGTGTCTTTGCCATCGTGACTACCTTTTTCGCGGGGTACTTGCCGGCAAGAAAAGCAAGTTTAATCGATCCCGTTGATATCATTCGAGGCCAATAACGATAATTCCCATGGAAAGTAAAATCAAATTAGACTGCGACTTACCTATCGGTGAACCCTCGGTAATATTATCGGCCAAAAACATTCAGAAGTTTTTTACTGATCCTGTTTCTATTCAAGTGTTAAAAAACATTGAGTTCAGCGTGAATGCTGGCGAATTTGTTTCCATCATGGGTAAATCGGGCTGCGGTAAGAGTACGCTTCTTTACATTTTAAGTACGATGGATACCCAGTACGAGGGTGAGCTTTGGTTAATGAATAAAAAAATCACAGGCCTTTCGGGAAAGGAGTTATCTGCAGTTCGAAACGAGCATATCGGCTTTGTTTTTCAATTTCATTACTTGTTACCTGAGTTTTCCGTTTTAGACAATGTTAAGTTACCTGGATTGAAATTGGGTAAATTATCCCCCGAAGAGGTGGAATTCAATGCCATGGAAAAGTTAAGAATGTTGGATGTAGCCGATCAAGCTACTAAAAAAGCAACGCAACTATCGGGCGGACAAAAGCAACGAGTGGCCATTGCTCGGGCATTAATCAATCAACCGGCGATCATCATGGGCGATGAACCTACCGGAAATTTAGACAGTAAAAATGCCAGTACGGTATTCTCCATATTCAAAGATTTAAGCAGAGAATTAGGTACAAGTCTATTAATTGTTACCCACGATCCTGATTTTGCTTCCAAAACGGATCGGATTATAGAGATGGCCGATGGGGAAATTATTTCGCATCGATAATTGGATACAATTCCTATTCTGAGTTTGTTTGATAAATTTCCAATAAGTTTATTTACCCTAAAAGCAACAAAAAACCCACTTTAAGCCTCCAAGAAAAAGATGATGCAAATAATCCGGAAAATACCTCTAACTGGGCTTTATTGTATCATTCTTGCATTCGCCGGTATTCAAGAAATTTCAGCCCAAGCTAAATTTTTCTCGCAACTAAATGCTCACAAATGGGATGTTCAGACTCATGATTACTCATCAAAAACTTCAAATATAGTACATTATCAAAATTGCCATCTTGGCCTATTCTGTAATAAGGATTTCATTTATAAATTGTATTTGAGCGACTCTCAATCAAACACTTGGAAGTATATTCCAAGACCCCATGAGGAGAAAAATACCATTACTGATCTTATTGAAACTGATAGCAACCTGTTCTTCTTTGGTTGGGATACTGCCTTCATGTATTTATACACTATTGATAAGTATACCGAAATAAATGTAAGAATCGTTGATTCTTTCAGCGTTAAAAATGGCGATTTTACTACGTTTTGGACATTTACAGACCCCAAAAGTAGTTTTTTTGTTGTTTCAGTGGGCTTAACGTCAATTGACAGCAATTTCTTTTATGCGGTCAATAAAAACAGTATGAATATTCTTCGCAAGAATGAAGGTGCACCTGTTGGTTTTGTGAACCGTGATGCGGCCGTACTAGTCAGTAATAGATTTATTTTATGGGATAGAACCAATTATGAAATATACGATAATTTTTCATTACTCAATAAAATAGGATGTGGAAATGGCTCCTGTAATATTGATTATTTAGCAGCTTTTAAATACAATGATACGATAGTGATTGGGTCAGAGTTTTTTGGCTCAGAAACACTTATTGAAAAGCTATATATTTCTATAAAAAATGGGAAGAAAAATTCCAATTGTAATGTAGTAAATGACAACAGTGTTCATGCTTTTTATGAACTCAAAACTACGGATTCATGCATTTATTACTGCCCAAAAATAACGAACAACGTAATACTCAAAAAACTACAATACAACGGTAAGGAACAAACTATTTATGAAAGTGAATTAAATAATAAAACCCTAGTTACTGCTCATCTTCAAAAAGATTTTTTTGTTATTCAGTACATACTTAACAATGCCACCTATTTTGATTTACTGGACTTACGCTTCAATACAACTTCACAAAAAATAAACATTTCAACCACACGCCAAATCGTAAATATAGAACCTTCTCCGTGCGGCGGATATTTTATTTTCACTCAAGCAAAAGGAGGTGGAAGAATTGGGGGATTTCATTATTTAGACAAGAATTCGGATTCAGCATTTCTAATTGAAGAACTCGAAAATCCTGCATACACTCATCCTTTGGGGGATATTCCTGAGGTATATCAGGAACATAATCGATTGTATTTCTATAGAGAAAATTATACGGGATGGTTTACCCTTGCGTATTATGAGCTAAGCGACTTATGCAAGAAAGTGAATTTACGAGATGAGACCGTTTTATATCCCAACCCGGCGCATGATCTACTGTATCTAACAACAAACCAAACGTCCGTCATGATATACAATTCTATCGGACAATTGCTCAAGCGCGATGTGCAAAGGGAATGGAATTCTGAGCGATCCATAGATATCTCCGATTTGGCAGACGGAGTCTATTTCTTAATGCTTAACGGCCAAGTACTTCGCTTCATCAAACATTGATTTTTTTGACTTTTTCTTGCGCTGATTGGCAGTTGGTACTTTTTTCACTCCATGAAACCGGTGGAGGAGACTGTTCCATCGAACGTGAATTTTAAGAACCGAAGTCGTTGAATTGAATTGGTTTGATTTGGTTCGATTTGAATTGATTTGGATAATGATTCTCTTTGGCTAACCAATTGGTATATATCCGAAATAGGTATACAAAAAACGCCTCTGAAGTATTCAGAGGCGTTTAATGCTGTTTAGCGTTTAGAGGTCGGAACCGGATTCGAACCGGTGTAAAGGGTTTTGCAGACCCGTGCCTAGCCGCTCGGCCATCCGACCTTAAATTTTCGGACTGCAAATATACCATTTTCGCTTTAATTTACGGTTACCCCATGCAAATATTTTAATTATATCAAACAGAAATTAACCAACATTCCGAATCTTCTTAATTGCTTGTAACTTGCAATCAAATTATTAGCCATGACTACCGCATCAACCAAATATTTAGGCAAACTGCGCTGCAGCAATGTTCATTTACAAAGTGGAACGGAAATTTTAACCGACGCTCCCACGGATAACCAGGGAATGGGATCGGCATATTCCCCCACCGATTTATGCGCCTTGAGTCTTACCACCTGCATAATCACTACGATGGCTATTTATGCTCAGGGCAAAGAATTTCAAATCCTAAATATCGAAGCGGAAACCACCAAACACATGGCCTCGGATCCTCGGAGAATTGCCCGTATTGAATCCCATATTCGTATTGAATTGAACCCCGAAGCAGACGATAGAGCCAGAGAAGGACTTAAACGCATTGTTCCTTTATGTCCAGTTTCCAGAAGTCTTCATCCCGATGTAATAAAAGATGTAACCGTTACGTTTATCTAATAGCATGAAAATCAAAATCTTCAAAACGATACAAGAGAATTTCGGCAAAGCCTTAAAACTGTATCCTATCTCGTTATCGATTAATACGATTATTACGGTACTAACCTTTATTAGTATCTATATCACAACCAACGATTTTTTAGATTATGAAAAACCGGGACACGAATATTGGTCCGATTTGCTTCAACAGGTTGCGCATTGGATTATTGTTTTGAGTTTTGTGTATGTATTAAGCATTGGAGTAGCTAATGCCATACGGATTAACCCATCATGGAACCGCTTCAAATGGATTGGATACGGAGCCGCTTTAACGGTAGGGATTTTATTGCATTTTTTAATTCCAGTTGGATTTAAACAGTCAACAAGTGCCGGCACCTTCGATTTTCTGCCGTTAGACATTTTTATTTACGGATTATCGGCGCATTTGGTGGCCGCCATTTTACCCTTTATCGGTAGTAAACGAAATAGCAATCAGCTATTGTGGCGTTACAACCAAGGACTACTCACACAATTTGTGGTAGCAGCATTGTATGCAGGGATATTGTATGGCGGTATTGCGCTGTCGATTTTCACCTTCAATTTGCTCATTATTAAAGGTGCAATTCCCGAGGAGTTTTTTGCTTACATGGCCGCCATGGTATTTATCCTGGGTCATGCCTTCATATTCGCTATTAATTGTACCGAAGATGGTGAAAATTGGATTGAAGAGCAGCACAATTATACCAAAGTACTTAAAAATCTAGTTCGATATATTCTCATACCCATCATCGCCCTGTACCTCATCATCTTGTACATGTACATGGCAAAAATCACTTGGTTATGGTCGTTACCCAAAGGTATCGTTTCCTTGATGACCATGGTATTTTCTGTAGTAGGGTATTTCACGGTATTGATCTCCTACCCTTTTCAATTTGAGGACGATAATAAATGGCTATCCAACGTTTACCGCAGATTTTCTTGGTTGCTGCTGCCCTTGATGCCATTGTTATTTATTGCTTTGTACGTCAGGATTTCCGAATATGGATTTACCGAATTACGGGTGGCGCTAACTTATCTGGATGTTTGGTTAGTATTAATCACCGGCTATTATGCTTTCGTAAAAAAGCCCAATATCTTGGTCTTACCTCTTACGCTTCTTGTTTTAACTCTAGCCGCTCGATTTTTACCGAAATACAATTTTCATCGATGGTCGGTGGAAAGCCAAGAAACCCGATTATTGGGGTATTTATCCACCTTGAACATGTACAACGAGGGAGATACGGCAATAAAACAATTTGATCGAGTAAGTTACTTCAAAAATTGGACACCCCCTAGCACGCTTCCTCCAATTGCAGTTCTGCGTAAAGAAAATGAGATTTATTTGCGTGAAACCACCTTTGGAGAATCGATAGAAGCACCCGCTGTACCCGATAACGTGCCTGCAGGTGCACCGGTTACCGTTGATACCGCATCTCCATCACCTTCAAAGCAGACCATGGAATCGGATAAAACCAAGGGAATTAAACTTGTAGCGGACGATGTACCCGCGGCTATTTCAAACCCGGTTAATTCTGAAAATGGGAATAAAAAACTATCCGACCTTGAATTACAGCAGCGATATTTCATCGACTCAATCAGTTATGAAATTAAAGAATGTTTGGAGTACCTATGTAGCAATCGAAATATGTACAACATCGAGAATTCCATTGGCAAACCAATCAAATTAATTGATAAACCCAACAATGATAACGAATACGCAAGCGCATGGCAAGCCGTTAGTAATTTGATTACAAAATGGAAATTACCCGTTATTTCGTATAAGAATCGCTACAGTGAATCAGATGCCACCTTCACGGAGGCCGATCAAGCAGAAATGAAAACCTTCGTTTGGAACAAACCCATAACAAAAGAACAATCCAGTTTGTACCAAAATAAAATTATTATCCCGATTTCTAAGAGTTACAGCACTTTTTTGCAAGAATTTCAGTACTCCAAAAATGGCAAAACCGTATCCGCTTATTTAGGAAATATGGAATACAACGATGAAGCTATTGTTTTGAAATCCAACAGAAACAGTACGGATACTGAACTAAAAATATACCTGCGAGAAAAACTCAAAGATATGGATATCATGAAGAAATTAAAATCCGAAGAATCCTCAGGTGATGGTATTAAGCGGAATACAATAGATATGGAGTCCATTGATATTCCTGTTCGATGGAACGGTTTAACCATAACTATACACTTCCAAACCCTTGGTATTACCACTGTAAATAATGAATTCAACACAATAGACTATTATACTGGATTTGCGATAATTGAATAACCTACTAAACAGAAAGGGCGGCCA
>CANGWH010000038.1 GCA_947457565.1 Flavobacteriales bacterium | reverse complement strand
CCCCAAGAGGATTCTACCCCCATGTGGTCACTGCCTAGCCGTTTTAGTTGGGGCATTGCATCGGCTTGAAGCGGCAATAATGTAGTATTCTCAAATGCATTTAAAGAGGCGTTGGATCCATTCATTTGATAGGCATTATTCAATCCATAATAAAATCTTAATCCATGAATCACAGCTTGAGATTTTGATTTTCGTTTAATGGTATAAACCCCGGGCGTTAACTGAGTATCGTCTGGTAAAATTATTTTGTAATTGTTTTCTGATGGTTGTTCGGCGGGCTTTTTGGGCTGTGCGGGTGCCTCTGGTATGGTTGTATTTTCAGTGGTGATTTTTTGAACTTCGTTAGGGGCGGTACCAGCGCTTTTAACTAGCTGCTTTACTTCTTTGTTTTGAAGTGCTTCGTCCATGATTTTTACAATCTCTTTCACGAGCTTTCCATTGGCGTCAAATTCTTTGTACTCGTAGTATAGCGTATCATAATCTCCGCTTAATACTATCTGTTTCTTAATTGTATTCGCATTGGCTATATTGTTACCTGATGCTTTAGAAGGCTCTTTGGGCATCGGCGGGAAAACGGGGGCTCCCAAAGTTGGGTTTTCTTGGTGTTTTCTTGCAATTTTTTGGACACTATCAGACCATGTAATCATCGAGGAGTTGTAATCTTGCCATGCTGCATTTACCACCGCCGAGGGAGTGCTAACCTTGCTATTTATTGTTCTTAGTAAGGTGTCTCCTTTAAAGGTAATTACTGTGTTTTTTGTTTCTTCGATTGGCTTGGCAGTTTCATTACTCTGGGCCTTCAACGTGAGCATTGGTGTGCCCGTTAGCGAAGCAATTAAAAGGGGGAGTATGTGCTTATTCATAATGGTTGTTCTTTTTTGTTTTAATAGTTCGATGTTTGGTATACGGGTACTTGGTTTATGTCAACCTCAAATCTGAATGGCGGTAATAGCCCGGTTTTATTTGCATTTAACGGTTGGATCTTTATCCCTGGCAATTGACCTTTACGCATCATTTCTTTTATATTGTAGGATACAAATTGCCGCTTAGCTTTCGCCGATTTGGGTTGATTATTAATTACGGTAATTATTGTTTCGTCTACTAAGGGCGCTTCTGGAAAGAGTGGATTTGCCTTTGCAAATACGGTAATTCCTTGGCTTGTCGAAGACGTGGTTTCATCGTTTCTTACCACCGAGAGTTTGTCCGAGGTAGATGTGCTCTCGGAGGATAAATAATTCTCGGTAGCTGTTATTAACGGATGTATAGTAGAATTAGGGGTTGAGTAAAGGTGGTTGTTTGGATGATTGTTAAGGACTGTTTGTAAAGGCTCGCTGGAATTAATAGTTGTTTGAATATAGGTTGATTTCTTGGAACGAGGGTTACGTTGGGTTTCAACAATTGTTTTGCTCGAAGTTGATAATTCAGTTTTAGTAGGAGTATTGTTGTTGGTATATCCCTGTTGTATATTCGATTGATTGGCCGAATTGAAAACAGATTGCCAAAAAAGGAACCCGATAACAAGCACGGCCGCTGCAACCGAAACTCCTCGGAAGGAAAGGGTGTTATTCCACAGATATAATACTCGTCCTAATGGAGTGCTTGCCGAAGAATGGGTTTTTAAATGAATATTACTATTGGAATTGGTAACGGTAAATGATTGATGCTTTAAGTTATTTTTATCGTTAAATACTAGGTTGTTCCCCCATGTGCCTAACGGATTTATTGGATGTTTAGAAGTGTCGGGAATTAATGAGTCTGTGAATGTTGTAGTTAAATAAGTGGCACAGATCAACTCGTATTGTGTAGCGATTTTGGGATTAGTAATTATCTGATTTTTCCAATAATGATATTCCTCGCCAATCAGCTGACCTTCGGCGAATTCAAATAATTTCCACTCTATTTCTTCTTGCGTCATTATTAAGCCGTTAATGGATTTTTACCTAGTTTTATTTTCATGGTTTGCCTAGCCCTAAAAATATAAACCTTTACTTGTGATTCGTTTAAATTAGTAACTTCCCCTATTTCTGCATAGGTGTATCCTTCGTAATCCCGAAGTAGTAACACCGTTCGCAACAACGGAGTTAATTCTTCCAGTGCCTTTTGCAATATTTCTTTAATCGTATGGTCGGGGGTGATTGATTCTGTTTTTGGGTGATCATTGGGGCTCAGGGAGTCTAACCCAGCGGTGAATTTTCTTTTTCGAAATTCATCTACGATGCAATTGTTAGCGATAGCAAACAAGTAGCTTTTTGCTTTTTCGACGTTGATTTCTGTGTGTTTCATCCAAAATTTTTCAAATGATAACTGGACAATTTCTTTTGCATCATCTTCGGTGCGCAAATGCCGGAATGCAAATCTGTATATCGCATCCGCGCAATTTTCCACGCACTGATTGTATTCATCGGAAGTCATTGTCCTTGGGTTGTATTACGATAAACAGATGCAAAAGTTACAGTAACTTTGGAGAAATTTTAGATTTATCGATGAAGTGGTTTGAACGTTGGTTTGATACAGAGTATTATCATTTGCTTTACAAGCATCGGAATTATGAAGAGGCTAGCGTATTTATTGGGAAATTGCTGGATTTCTTAGCGTTAAATCCTGGAGACAAGGCGGTGGATATTGGTTGCGGAAAGGGAAGACATTCTATGGTTTTAGCTGAATTAGGATTGCAAGTATTGGGATTGGATTTAAGTGAAAATAGCATAGCCTTTGCAAGTAAACAGAAAGAAGAACTACAAATTGCCAATGTTGATTTTTTGGTTCACGACATGCGGGAAAAATACCCGATAGATGGGCTACAGGCCGTGTTTAATCTATTTACGAGTTTTGGGTATTTCGATGATTCCAACGATGATAGGTTGGCATTATGTGCCATGGCGGATAGTTTAGCCGATAGGGGATTTGTTGTTCAGGATTATTTGAATGCCGCACCATTAGTTGCCCGCGCCAATGAGGGTGTTCTACAGCCATTGGAATGGCAAATAATAGAGGGTGTTAAATTCGGAATCGAGAAATTTATAGCTGATGGCAAGATTTTTAAACGGATTTTGGTAGAGGATTTACGCGCTTCATTGGATATTGAGCAACCTAGAACTTTTGAATTTCAAGAGGAAGTTAAAATTTACACACCTGAAGCATTGCAATCCTTGCATTCCAATAGCGGGTTGTGCGTTGTAAAAATCTTCGGCAACTACAATCTGGATGAATTTAACAAAGATTTTTCTCCCCGAATTATCGTTGTTTCAAAAAAAAATAGCATATTACCAACATGAGTATGTTGTTTATCCTGGATCCCGTAGACAAAGTGGTATTTACATGGATAAATTATGATTTTTCGCATCCTTGGTTAGATCCAATAATGATTTTTTTAAGCAGTAAGTGGACGTTTATTCCAGCGTACGTTTTTATTTTATACTTGTATTTTAACCGTTTTGGAAAGCGTATTTGGATTCCCGTTTTATTGACAGTGGCCGCTTTTGGATTGGCCGATAGTGTTAGTTCAAGAGTATTGAAGCCGCTTACCCAACGAACAAGACCCGTTTTCGAAGAAAGCATGAATGCTCCGATTGCTGAAAAGCCGGTTCGGTTGCCGCACGAAAAGCCGGGAAGCAGATATGGATTTGTAAGTAGCCATTCCGCGAATATGTTTGCCGTGTTGGGAATAGCCACTATGTTATTGGGGTTAACTTCAGGAAGAAGTATGGTGTTCTATGTCGTTGCTGTAGCTGTTGCCTACTCAAGAGTTTATTTGGGGGTGCATTATCCGGGAGATGTTGTATTTGGAGGATTACTTGGTTATACAATTGCTCGGTTGTTGTATGCTTTAGCACAAAATAGAGGTTGGTTATCGGAGAGAAATACCGAGGCCGTTGTACCTTTGCAGTAATTATGAATTCGTTTGAGTACATTTTAGTTAATAAGGAGGTAGCTCCTTTTGTGGCAATGATTCAATTAAATCGCCCCAAAGAGTTGAACGCATTGAATCTTCAGCTGATGGGTGAAATTCGAGATGCTTTATTATCATTGGATGCTGATGATTCTGTTCGTGCAATAGTTATAACGGGTAACGAACGGGCTTTTGCTGCGGGCGCTGATATTAAACAAATGGCTGGAAAATCGGCAATCGATATGTTGAAGATCGACCAGTTTACAACATGGGATACGATCCGAAAGACAAAGAAACCCATTGTTGCGGCTGTAAGTGGATTTGCGTTGGGTGGTGGTTGTGAGCTGGTGATGCACTGCGATATAATTGTGGCATCCGAAACTGCCCAATTTGGTCAGCCTGAAATCAATATTGGTGTTATGCCAGGTGCCGGAGGTACTCAGCGGTTAACCAAAGCGGTGGGTAAAGCACTGGCCATGGAAATGGTATTAACGGGTAGGTTTATTTCGGCTGAAGAAGCAAAAGCTGCTGGATTAATCAACAAGGTGGTTCCTGTAGAACTGTATTTAGAGGAGGCGATAAAACTGGCTGCTGCTTGTGCTGATAAAAGTCCTATAGCTGTTCAATTGGCCAAAGAAAGTGTGCTTAAATCGTTTGATACTCATCTACAAGAAGGGTTGTATTTTGAGCGTAAGAACTTTTACTTGTTGTTCGCTACGGAAGATCAAAAAGAAGGTATGGCGGCGTTTGTGGAGAAGCGAAAAGCCAATTTCAAAGGAGAATAAGGTTCTCAATTACTTAGAATCCTAACTCCATAAGAAGGAATAAATTGGTATGATTTCTTATCCTTTATTGTACGGGTGCAATTACGGCATTAATAAACTCGTACGGTTTGCTTGTTGATGATGTTTTCTTCCAAATGCAAACCAGTACAGAGGTGTTTTCTGGTTTGTAATCCCAATAAATTAGACTTGGATACAGATCTTTTACTGATTGTCTTATGTCTTCGAAAGAGAACGATAAAGTTTTTTCTACGATCGAATTATTGGTTGGGTTTGATAGTAAAGGGATACTGTTTATCGCGGTAGGAACTCCACCAGCGTTGTTAATCGCGGAAGCTCGTATAACATTTTTATGGGTGACAAAAGAATTGGATGAGCCTGCTTGATAGCCTGCTACAGAATCTTCTAAAATAAAAACGGAGGCATGATATTCTCCTTGCATCGATCCATAGGTGGCTGTTTTGTAGGCGATTTCTATGGTGTTGTTTGATCCTGCTTTGGCTTTTGCGGCTATACCAATAGACGGTGAACTGCCGGAAATATTCTTGTTGTAATGAAAAAGTATATCAGCGTCTGTTGTGGAAGCATTGCCTAGGTAGGTGTTGTTCATCCAAAAAGTTGGCACTGCTGTTGAGTCTGGAGCGGAGGTGTAGCGGTGAAGTTCAGTAATAAAAGGGGCTACAAAGGGTGTGTCGTTGGTGGCCGATTTGAAATAAAGCGGAACCAAATACGTGAGAGTTTTCAACTGCATATTAGCTCCAATGATAGTAGGTTCTGCGGATAGAGTAGACAAAAATGTGGGGTAGGCTAAACTTCCACTGGCTGTGGTATTGGTTGATCCTGAATACAAAAGCAACGCGCGTTGAATTGGACTTACCGTTAATGGAAGTTCTACCGGTGGTTTTGGCTTGTCGTCTTCACAGGAAGATAAAAAGGCGATGCAAACTAATGTAAGCAACGAAATGGATTTAAGGGTAGATGTTAATGCAGATTTCATGGCATTCGTTGAATTGAAAAACACGAATGTACGATATATTCAATAAAAAAAGACCGCCCATTGGGCGGTCTTTTTTTATTGATGTGATGGTCAAATTAGTCGAAAGCAGCAGTTGCGCCGAATTCAACTTTTTGAGTATTCATAGTTTGAGGAGCTAAACCGCCTTTGTTTGCAGAAGCGATAAAGTACCACTCAGAAGGATCACCGTAAGGGATTTCAACAGAGAAAGAGTACTCAGACAAAGAACCTGCAGCTAAATTAGCAGCATCTACAGCAGTAGTGAAAGTCTGCATATGAACGTTTACGTGGTCATATTCAGTGATTACATAAACTGTTCCTCCAGAAGATGTCTGGAAAGCGGTACCTTTTCTGTAGTAAGGGTGACCTGCAGTGTTGTAGAAAAAGTTCATTTGACCGAACCATTTTCCACTTGCATCGGTAGCAACACCCGCAGGGCTGATATCCACTTTCTTCATCAACAAACCGTCGATTTTGTAGTTACCAGATATTGCTTCTTTACCAATACCCAATTTAACTTTAACGGTATACGTGTTGTTAGATTTAGCAGTAGCATCCAATGATAAACCGCATTTTGCGCCTTCATCAATAACGGCTTGGGCTTTAGCATCCCAACTAGTTCTGTTAACAGCACCACCAATACGATTGATAGCACCTGTAGGATAACCTGTAACGTTTAATGCGGTAGCGGTAGCTGTTGCATCTGCATTTTCTAAATAATCACCTACGTGGTAAGTAACAGGGTAGAATTTGCTAGCACCGTATTTAGTTATTAATTTGTCAGAAACTACGCGTCCGTCTGGGCAATACTGACACCAAGCTCCGCTGAAATATTCCAACAAGATTTTCTGGGTGTAGGTTTCAGGAGCTTTGTTGCTGTTGTTGTTGCCTGCCTCATCGGGTTGGCAACTTTGCATACCGCCAGCCAATATCAAGGCAGCAGCAGCTAAAATTGAAAATTTTTTCATAAGTATAATAGTATTCGTTTGTGTTCAAAAGCAAATGTAAGGAAATTGAAAATAGATTTCCAAAAAATATTCAAATTATGATGCATAGATTACCTTTGTTGCATGAGTGGTGCCATCGCCAAAAATAGCTTTTGGGCATCTGTGGTTAATTACACAGGCAGTGTAATTGGCTTGCTCAGTACGTTTTTTTTATTTCCTTTGGTGTTTACCCCTTCGGAAAATGGTGTTTTTCGATTGTATATAGAAATGGGAGCCTTGTTGGCGGGGGTGGGTCAATTAGGAACTGGCTATTCAATATGGAAATTTTTTCCTAAATTCAATAATGAACGCAATGGGCATAATGGCATTGGTTTTTGGCTTACGATTATTCCGTTAACGGGCATTGTATTTGTATTTGTTTGTTTATCCTTTGGTAAACCCTGGGTTGTTGAGTTTCTGGGTGAAAAAGGGAAAGCTTTTTTGCCCTATTACAATTTATTGTATCCATTTGTGTTCTTTTTCGTTTTCAATACGGTGTATGAGGTGTTTTCCGCGGCTTTGGGTAAAATCGTATTCGCTTCTTTTTTAAGGGAGAATGTGGTTCGGATAGGGTTGGCGGTTTTAGGCTTTTTATATTTTGATAACCACCTTGATTTTTGGGGAACAATGTTGGGCGTTTCGTTGGTATATGGGTTGGTTTGTATCCTTAACATTGTAAATGTAAACAAAGCCACCTCCTTAAGTTATTATCCTCATTGGCAATTTGTGCAGGAATCGAAAGGTCTACAGAAACAATTTTTTGGGTACACTGCCTATTTGTTTTTGACCTATATAGCGATGTTGATTTTACAGCGGATGGATTTTTTAATGGTTACGAAGATTCAAGGGATGAATGATACCGGGGTGTATGGAATAGCGCTAAATATGAGTGTTTTAATTGAAATTCCCACCCGGAGTATATTGCAAATCGCCAATCCGAAGTTATCGGAGGCAATTCATGAGAATAATCAACAGGAAATAAAGCGATTGTACGAGAAAACCAGTTTAAACCAATTTGTATTGGGCGCGATGGTTTTACTGTTGATTTGGATAAATATTGATGCTTTTTTTTCAATCATGCCAAACGGCGACCTATACCGCAGCGGGAAGTATGCTGTTTTATTTTTAGGGATTGGAAAGTTGTTTGTGTTACTTCAGGGTAATTCCTCGGCGATGCTTATTTTTTCCAAGCGGTATTATTTGACGTTATTGGTAAATGTTGTGGCCATTGTTGCAGCCGTTTACATGAATCAACAATTAATTCCTATTTGGGGGTTAAATGGTGCTGCCATCGCCACCGGATTGGTCTGGCTGGTTTCTGGTTTTGTATTAGGGGTTTTGGTTTGGAACGTTTATGGCATGCAACCTATCAACCGTAACATCGTTTTGGCGCTATTAATAATGGCCTTTTTTATAGGGGTTTCCGAATGGTTCCGTCCGTTCCCTGATCAGCCAATATTATCGGCGATTATTGGCAATTTGCTCCTTTTTCCAGCTTGTCTCTTGGTGGTTTTCAAGCTTCGAATTAGTGAAGACATTATTAGTATTGTTTCGAAGATGACCGGCAGGTTGATGCGAAAATAGAAGGTAGGCGGTTAGCCTTTTTCTAACGACTCGATTGGTCTGCGTTCAAAGGCATCTACGTATCCACCGGGGGTGAGATTGTAAATTGAAATACCTTTATAATCACCATATCTGCGGGTTTCTTCGTATCCCGCATGCACTTTAACCAAGCTATGGAATAATTCTTTTAATGTAATTTTTCCAGTAGTTCCGTCTGGATTTTGTTTCAATAAGGGATGTTTTAGGTTTTTATCTTCGTAAAAATGACTCTCTGTTCGAATGATAGTATTGTCATCGGCCACGTTTATATTGATGTGGAAATTGTGATCAGCACCGGCAAAATAGATAGTAGAAAAGCCATTTTGGATGCAGGTCATAATGCAAGAATTAATTACATTTTCGCATTGTGGAGAACCTAAGCGTTGGTTGTATATCCAATTTTTGAAACGATTAAAACCGTTTATTACAGTGTAGTTGTAGGTGATAAAGGTTATGTTTTTGTTGGTTTTTCTAAGGTGATTTACGATGAACGTGTTGTTGTACAATTGAGGAACAAAAAATGTAATTGGCCAATCTACGGTTTTTAATGCCTCCCATGTTTCGTTAATCATCGTTTGAGTTTGCTCAAAATCGGGCTTGAAGGCTACAATGGGGTGTTGTGCTGGGTTGATGTATACGTTTTCTGTGAAATCAAAAAAATACATATCCAACATTAAGTAGTAGGAGGGTTTTAGCTGGAAGAAATCCGGTTGACAGCTAAATTTATTAACGGCTAACAGCGGAGTATTAATCGTATTTGTTTTTAGGTATTCTAAAGCGCTTTTGGCCGATGGACCTGTTCCGAGTATTACAATTGTTGGAATTTTTGGTTGATACAACGGTAAAAAATACTTGCTGCGGATAGCAATTTTTGCACAAGATATTGCGGTTTGAATTAACTGCGAAATCATAAGTCCAAGGTGCTTTGAACGTATTGATTAACTAAATCATCCAAGGAATGATGTCTGGAGATAATGTATTCAACGAATTCTCTAAATGCACCATCTCCACCCATTTTTTCACCCACCCAATTCACCTCTTTCTTTACATATTCCATTGCATTGGATGGCGCGCCACTAAATCCAACTTCTCTTAACAGCGAAATATCGCCAATATCATCGCCAATATAGGCAACTTCGGAAAGTGAAATATTTAAGGTTTGGCAAAGTTCTTTGGCAACGTACAATTTGTTTTGAATGCCGAGAAAAACATGATTTATTTTTAATTTTTCCGCGCGTCGTGTAACAATAGGCGTGTTTTCGCCCGTTATTATTGCTACTTCTATGCCTAACATTCTGCAGAAAATCAGTCCGGCGCCATCAGAAGTGTTGAATTTTTTGAATTCATTATCAAATTTGTCGTAATACATTCCACCATCGGTCCATACTCCATCAATGTCGGTAATGATTAGTTTGGGTAATTGGGTTAAAAAACTCATTGGAGACCTAGGTGTTTGGGATAAATAATTTCGTTTGCAGGAATGTCTTCTTTGGCTATGCTGCCAATAATTGCTGTTTTTTCATGCCATTTATAGCCATCGCCAGGAGACAATAAGTGTAAATCATCCGCAGAAATTACAGATCCTTTAGATATTGATTTGTTCGTTGCGATGGATCGTTCTAATTTGTGTTTAGCGCCTACGGTGGAATCGCAGATAAATACATCCTCTACACCCAAGGAACGTTCCATGAGTCTTATGTCTCTTACCATGCGTTGTATGCCATCTACCCCTAAAGAACCTGCCTGATCTGTTCCTTTCATTCTGCGGTCTAGGGTGATGTGTTTTTCTACGATTTTAGCGCCCAAGGCAACCGCTGATACGGGTGCCGAAATTCCTACGGTATGGTCCGAATAGCCTACGTTGAATTCGGGGTATCTTTTTTGTAGTGCTTTGATGGATAGTAAATTAGCGTTATCTGGGTGCGTAGGGTATTCCGAAACACAATGCAAAACTGAAATATTATTGTGGTAGTGCTGGATAGCTTCAATGGCACGATCGATCTCGTCAAAACCACCCATGCCAGTGGAGAGAATAATAGGGATTTGGGTTTCGGCCAGTGCTGATAAAAGCGGTAAATTGGTTAAATCGCGGCTTGCCACTTTTAATCGATCTGGCATAAAATACTTAGTGATCGTTAAACAACCTGTTGCACATAGCGTTTCTACAAAATCTAATCCCAAGGCTTTAGCATACTGGTACAATTCAAAGTGCTGTTCATCGGACAATTCTAATTTTTGTCTGTGCTCGCCGTAAGTTTTACCAAAAGAATGAGGACTATTGTAGTCGCGATTCATTTGCGATGCAGATAATTCTTGGTTTAGATCTCTTTTGGTGAGTTTAACGGCGTCCATTCGAGGTAATTCCAATTGGAACAAATCGTCCATTACAGGTCTAGCAGCGGCATCGATAATTAGTTTGGCAATATCTACCGAGCCATTGTGATTCTGTCCAATTTCGCCAATTATATAAGTATGGGAATGAGGCATTCGATTAATTATTTTTGGTATTTAGCTATCTGTTTAGCCATCAAATTTACCCAATTTTTATTGGATAAAAGTGTGGTGCGAAATTCTGAAAAATCTTGATTTTGAAAAATGGGGAACAGATCTTGGGCCAATTGCCAATCAACATCGTCATCTATCGTTAAGCGGATTTCTTCAAATCTATCTTGCCAAGGTTCAGGGATTTCCAATAATTGGACATTGAATAATTCGGGGTTGCTATAAATGCCAATGGTTACATGCTCATTGAACCAAGGATTATTGGAAAGGTGAATAGCTTGTAAAGCGGATATTTTGACAATTTCTGAAAAAATCCCTGCGTGCAACTTAATTCCAGGTATCTGGTGAAATGCGTAGCTAAGGTAATCGGCGTTAGGGAATTGGTGGGATAATAAAACGGTATCGTTAATTAGGGTTTTAGAAATAAAAGGATTGTCTGCGCATATGCGTAAAATATGGGTAGAGGGTTGGATGGAAAAGTGCTCTGCTGCAGCGATAAACCGATGCAGAACGTCTGTTTCATCTCCTTGAAAGTAGGGCCAAAGGTTACGGGTAGCAAGTGAAATTAACGCTTGATTTTCAACGTTTTCGGAGGTGATTAGGTAGGGTGTGTGTCCGCTATCGGCAATTTGTTGAAAGATTCGTTCTATCAATGTTTGCCCATTGGGTAGCTCTTTTAAAATTTTGCCGGGCAAGCGGGTTGATCCCATTCGTGCTTGAACGAAAGCTATCATATAGATATTCAAAGATACAATCCAATTGAGTTTCTTTTGTTGTTTTTAGAATGAAGTTGTTAATTTGCGACACTTTAATAATGTTGAATTTAATTTTATTCGGACCTCCAGGCGCAGGAAAAGGTACTCAAAGTGAGAAGTTAATTGCCAAGTACAATTTATCTCATATTTCTACCGGTGATTTATTGCGTGCCGAACGCGCTGCTGGAACAGAATTGGGTAATTTGGCCAATGACTATATTTCGAAAGGTGAGTTGGTTCCCGATTCTGTGGTTATAGGGATGGTAAAAAATTTCATGTTGAATCATGGGGATGCTGCCGGTTTTATATTCGATGGATTCCCCCGCACAATTCCCCAAGCTGAGGCTTTGGATACCATGTTGCACGATTTTAGCTCCAGTATTTCGGTTGTTTTGGGATTGGAAGTGGAAGAAGATGAGTTGGTTAAACGATTGTTGTTGCGAGGCCAGAGCAGCGGGAGGGTAGATGATCAAGACGAAAACACTATTCGAAATCGCTTTCAAGAATATCAAAACAAAACATTACCCTTGGCTGGTTTTTATTCCAACCAAAATAAATATGTTGGGGTTCAAGGAATTGGTGAAATAGATTTAATTTTCAATTCACTTTGTCAGCATATTGATGCTGTTTTACAGTAATCATTTGTGGTTTTTAACCAAGAGTTTTTCGATGATATTGAACAACGTAAACAACGTTGGACGTGGCTTTTTTTGGATTTAGATAATACGCTTTGGGATTTTGATGCCAATGCTAAAGAGGCATTAAAAGAGTTGTATCGCAGGCATTCACTGCACCTCCATTGCGATTGGAAGGTGGAGGCGTTTGTGGATTTGTATCAGGATATTAACGCTGCTTATTGGCGTAGATACGAGCGCGGTGAGGTGAATAAGGAGACTCTGCGCACGGCGCGATTTACCGATACCTTTACTCAAATGGGAATTCCAGCGGCAATTCAACCTAAAAATATTTGGCAAGAATATTTGGAGATTTGTCCAGTTATGACCATTACCATGCCGGGAGCATTAGCGGCAATAAAACAACTATCAACTAAATATAAAATCGGCCTTCTTACCAATGGTTTTCAAGCAACCCAAACGGTTAAAATACAATCCAACGGATTTGATCCTTATATATCGTTCATGCAAACATCGGAACAAATGGGGATAGCGAAACCGGCGGCGGAATTTTTTAAAGAGGCCTTAGGAACAGCGGGGATTTCTTCGGAGCAAGCGTTGTATATGGGCGATAATTGGCATACCGATGTGGAGGGTGGATGTAATGCTGGTTTGTCTACATTTTGGTACCAAACAGAACACAATCGTAGTGTATCTCAAGTAATAGAATTTCAACGAAAACCAGGGCTCATCACCGATGCCTTTTGGTCTTGGGATTCGGAAGTTGGTTTGGATAATAAATCAATACCTTCCAATTATTTAGGCAGAATTCATGATTGGGAAGGTTTCACAACCTGGCTTTTATCTTGATAGCCTCGAGGAAATTAGGTATTTTTGTGTAATTATGATGAAGAAAGTTCTATCGTTGGCCTTGATGGCAATGGCATTAACAGCATTGAGTGCTCAAGATTTGACCTTTAGTAAGGGTAAAACCCATGAGTTCACAATAACCCCTTCCGGTCCAGACGATTGTCCCATATACATAACGAACAATACCGGTAAGCCAATGGTAATTGCGTATGAAAAAATATCGGCCGACTACAATCCAGGTTGGATAATATCTTTTTGTGATAATGTTAATTGCTACAGCGATTTTGTAACATCCGATACATTTACAACGATTACTGCCAATGAAACGGTAAATATCAAAGTTTCCGTTATGTCTATGGGTAAAGCTGATACTGCGGTAGTGAAATACGCTGTTTGGAATAAATACGGAAATAATATAGTTAAAGACACATTGTCTTGGACGATATTCATGCCTGAATCTGCAACCGTAAATTCTACTTCTATGGTGATGAATGCAGTGTATCCCAACCCAACCGGTGATTATGTGATGCTGCCAGCGTTGGCGAAGAATGTGGAAGTGTTTGATGCTAAAGGAAGAAAGATAAATCGCATTGAATTCGCTAACGGTAAATTGAATTTGTTGTCTGAGGCTGTTGGAGTATATACGGTTCGATTTGAGGTGGGTGGATTGATAACTTCTCAAACCGTAATTCGTAAATAACACGCAACCATGGTGGCGGGAGTACAGTGGTTTGGTTGGCTCCTGTCTATACTGGCGGCATTATTGCTGACCGGTTTTCAGTATTATTGGTTAATCCAATCGGCGAGAAACAAAACGCTTACAGAGCGTAGATGGGTTTTTCCCGTAATCTTCAGATTTACGGCTTGGATATTGTTGTTTTTACTAATTCAAGGTCCCTGGATTACGTTGCATAGCGTAATTGAATCAAAACCGAGAGTGATTTTGTATTTAGATAGCTCGGAATCGGTGTCGCGTAACGATAAAAAGCGAATTGCAATTGCGGCAGAAAAATTAGCGGAGTTATTGCCTTCATGGCACGTAGAAAGATACTATTTTGGGGCCGATGTTTGGCGGGGAACCAACGGTGATACTGCCCGTTCTATAAACAATGGCTGGGTAAAATCTACTAATTTCCAACGCCTGTTTGAACACCAACGTCAAGAACGATTCAAATACGGGTTAGAAGCTGCTGTTATTATGACAGACGGCATTGCCAACGATGGATTGTCTACGCAATCTTTGCGAAGCCCAGAGGGGGTGCTGGTTTCAGGTATAGGTGTTGGCGATACTAACCAATATGCCGATGTGGTTGTAAAAAGTTTATGGCTCAATAAAGAGATTTTTGTTGGCAATTCGGGAGAGATAGAGTTGGTTGTAGGTGTAAAGAACGCTAAATCTTTGGTTACAGCAAAAGTATATGTGCAGGGCGCTGTGGTTGGAAATCAGTCGTTTATTCCTTCGGGAAATGGGGAGTCGAAACGATTGATTTTTTCTATTCCAAAGCAATTAGAAGTGGGTTTAAAATCGGTTAAGGTACAACTGTTGTTGGGCGAATTTGAGAAAATAACGGTTAATAACGAACGATTATCGGCTTTTAAGGTAGTAAATAACAAGAAAGTTATTGGGTTGGTAGGGGAAACAATAGATCCCGATATGGGAGCAATACGGAGAGCCTTACAAGGGTATGATCCATTAGAAAGTAAACTAATTTCCGTTAATGAGTTTGAAAAAGCTGGAGTTGATGCGTTGATCATGTTTGGGGTTCCGCTGTCCATGGGATCTACTGCTGTAATCGTGCAGCGATTGAAACGGTGGATGGATTTAGGTAAATCGGTTATGATTATTCCCAAAAAAGAATTGGATTTGCGC
Source organism: Flavobacteriales bacterium (assembly GCA_947457565.1). Classification (GTDB taxonomy): domain Bacteria; phylum Bacteroidota; class Bacteroidia; order NS11-12g; family UBA955; genus JAGKXC01. The sequence goes on along the minus strand of CANGWH010000038.1, from coordinate 5,222 downwards.
GTTATTAATGAACTTTCCACGGCAGCGGAACTCTCGATTTCTGCCCCATGGCAAGAAACACAAGCCGCAATAAATGCAGCGTATTCTGGGTTTAGTATGGATGAATTACTCAGGGATCGCTGGACGAAATTTCCGCCTCTACAATGTCTGTTGCAGAATTTTTCCATCGTTGATAAAAGTAAAATTCTAATGTATCAACGTTGGTCTGGTGTAAAAACGGATATTCCATTGCAATGGAATGAAAGCTATGGTAAGGGTAATTTGATGATTTGTTTGGGCTCTGGATTTTGGCGATGGGGGCTTTTTGAGCAGAAACAATATCAAAATCAAGAAGGTTTTCAGCAATGGGTAAGAAGAAGTTTGGGTATTTTATCGGCTGGATCGTCCGATAATGAGCGTTTGTCTATTGAGTTGCCTGGAGATGGAGTAGATATTGGGGTTTCGCCAACTATACGTTTGATTTATAGAGATTTAGATGGTGTTGCTAATATGGCGGTTACTCCTAGTTTAACCCTCACGAAGTTGGATTCTAAGCCGAAAGATTTGAAATCAACATCCAATACCAATGCGTCCATTAAAATTTCTATTCAGAAAAACGATGCACATTTTGAAGGTAGAACATTCCCATTGGAGCCAGGGTTATATAAAGTGTCGGCATCGGTAAATGTGGGTAATGATTATTTTGACGATTATGATTTGTTGGTGGTTAATTCTGTGTCGAAGGAAAAGATGGGTGTAGCTGCCGATTTGCAGTGGTTGAATACGTTAACAAAAACCAGTGGTGGCACATTTGCCTATCTTGGCGAGTTGGAAAAGGCATCACAAAAAGGGGAAGTGGAAAAAATTAGTTCGGTAGCTGTGGGTATTGCCAATAACATTAAAAATACCGTAATAGCAGATCGTATTTTAAGCGATGAAACACGCAATTGGCATTGGTACGAACTTTCTTGGTTGTTATTAGCCTTGGTATCGGCATTGTCCTTGGAGTGGTCGTTCCGGAAATGGTTGGGTAAGTATTAAATTTGTACTATGAAACGCGTGGTTGTAGGCATGAGTGGTGGAGTTGATAGCTCTGTAGCTGCTTACTTGTTACAACAACAAGGGTATGAGGTAATTGGATTGTTTATGCGAAATTGGAACGATGCAACCGTTACTTTAGAGGACGAATGTCCGTGGATAGACGATAGTAGGGATGCGATGTTAGTGGCGGAACAATTGGGTATACCGTTTCAAGTTTTAGATTTAAGTGGGGTTTACAAAGAGCGAATCGTTGATTATATGTTTGCCGAATATGCTTCGGGTAGAACACCCAATCCGGATGTTTTATGCAATCGAGAAATTAAGTTCGATGTTTTTTTATCGGAGGCTATGAAGTTGGGTGCCGATTTTGTGGCAACGGGGCATTATGTTCGAAAGGGTGAGCAGGATATCGATGGTGAAGTGGTTTACTCCTTAAAAAGTGGATTGGATAAGAATAAAGATCAAAGTTATTTTTTATGTCAACTAAATCAATTTCAATTATCTAAGGCATTGTTTCCCATTGGGGAATTGCAGAAATCGGAAGTTAGAGCGCTTGCCGAAAAAATGAATCTTGTTACTGCTAAGAAAAAGGATAGTCAGGGATTGTGTTTTATTGGTAAAGTAAGTTTGCCGGAATTTTTACAGCAACAATTGCAAGTTAAGGAGGGGGATGTAATAGAAGTTGATAGGGAATCGCCTGTTGTGTTGAAGCATTGGGAAATGGTAAATTCGGGTGTGGTAAAGGAAAATTGCTGGCATATTGAATTAAATAAAGTAGACGGAAAGAAAATTGCAACGCATTCAGGAGCCCACTTTTACACTCGGGGGCAACGCAGGGGGCTGCACATTGGGGGCAAACCACTTCCGTTGTTTGTTTTGGATACCGATGTTCGTGCGAATGTGATTTATGTTGGTCAAGGGGAGAATCACCCGGCATTATTTTCGGCAGGTTTGTTTGTTCGGCTGAACGAGGCTCATTGGGTTAGGCCCGATTTACAAGAACGAATTTTGGATACGGAAGATGCTTCCGTGAAACTTTATTGCAGGATTCGGTACCGACAAGAGTTGGTAGGCTGTTTTTTAAGGCAATGGGAGCAGGGGGAAGCTGAATTTGGAGGGTATCAAGTGGTTTTTGATACACCATTAAAATCAGTAACTCCGGGGCAGTTTGTGGCGGTTTATTGGGAGGATGAAATAGTTTTTAGCGGGGTGATTTCAGGGTAGATTGTCATGGTAGTGTAAAGTTATCCTCTACATGTGGAAAACACGCATAACTTGGGGGCAATAGGCAACGGATTTTAACGTTATAAGGTCTGTATACACAATTACTAACCGGTTTTGAAACATATTATTAGCAATTTACAGTTGCGGAGGATATTCTTCGCTGTTTTTTTTCTTTTGGGTTTGAGTAGAGTAGACGCTCAGATTACATCCACAGGAAAGACATTCTACATGACATTCATGGAGATGGAAACTCGAAGTGGGGCGTATCCAGATACGCTGCTTATTTTCGTTACCTCTCAAGTTAATACTAAAATCGACTTAGATAATCCAAGATTGACGGGTAGTTTAAAAACGTACAATATCACTGCAGGTAAAGTAAATCGTATCGCAGTGGATAATCAGTATTATTACCCAACGGGATCAGAGATCACTGCAGGTACCGATGCGAATACCAAAAAGGGTTTGCGAATTGTGGCCAAAGATCCTGTAAATGTGTATTGTTTGAATTTGGAATTGAATCGTTCGGACGGGACGTTTGTATTGCCGTACGAGAGCATTCCATCCGCTCCGGAGTTTTTTGTGGCGAGCTTTATGCCCAATGCGGGTACCAACGGTTTTCCAACTCCCAATCGATATGCAGAAAGTGAGTTTGGTATTATTGCCATGGATAATAACGTGAAGGTGGAAATAACACCAACGTTTAGAACCGCTGGAGGTAAGGTAGCCGGTACACCCTATACCGTCACTTTAGGTAGAGGTCAAACGTATCAAGTTCAATCCGATGAACGGGATGGTACCAATAATACAGATCCTGCGCTGACATCTTGGGCAACTACCGGAGCGAAGAATGGAGATTTAACGGGTACTAGAATTAGAGTAATTGATGGATGTGGAAAGATCAATGTATTTTCAGGTGCGCGTTCCATCCACGTTACTAAAGGTAATTGTGGCGGTGGTGTCAATGGTAGGGATCATTTGTATACTCAGGTGTTGCCAACGGTTGCCTTGGGTAAGGAATACATTTTAATGCCATTTAGCGGACAAACTGGTGGGTATGCGTATAAAATTGTGGCGGCATACGACTCCACGAAGGTGTATATTAATGGTAATACTCTAACTGAGACAATATTGAAAAAGGGACAGTGGATATACAGGAATGTAACATCGGCCACTGCTACTTTTATTCGTACAGACAAGCCTGCTTATGCAGTGCAATACATGAAAAATGGGGTATGTTCTGGATTGGGCGGCAATAATGGCGATCCAGCAATATTGATTTCTCCAGATGTTAACCAGCGATTGCTGAAAACCATAGTAGGTACTGCAACAACCAGTAACATGAATCAGCATTGGGTGAATGTGATGGTGGATCAAACGGCGAAGGGTGTGGTACGATTAAATGGTAATTTGGTGCCAACGTCTTCGTTTACAGACGTAACTGCCCCTTGGAACAGTAAGAAGTATTCGTATGCAATGATCAAAGTGAATAATCCAAGTTCAAATTCCATTGAATGTGATAGTGGATTAATCGTTGTGGCCTATGGTGTAGGTCCTTATGAGAGCTATAGTTATTCCGCAGGTGCTGTTTTTGAAAATACGAGTTATGATATCAAAGTAACCAGAAAATCTCAATGTCCTAGTGATCCTGTAAAGTTGGAAATGGTAGTTGAGGGTAAGCCTAAGATACGGGGTTATATTTGGAATTTCGGGGATGGACAGTCGGATACAGGGAAGGTGGTTATACATAAATTTGCTAAAATAGGCACCTATTATATTGTTGTTAAAATGCCCGTATTGTTGGATTGTGGAATAGTAGATACCATTATACGGAGTAAAATTATAAGTTTTGTTCCGGGTCCTGTGTTTGATTTTGATGATACGATTACTCAATGTGCTAAAACATTGAATTTTACTATTTCTGCTCCTTTTTCTTCAAAGTTTCTATACAAATGGCAGGATTCGTCATCCAATCGTTCGTTTACGGCCACTAAAGATGGTAAGGTGTGGATTAGGGTAAGGGATACAGCTACAAAATGTGTAGCCATTGATTCCTCGTACATTAGGCGCACCGATCCGTTAAGAGCAGAAATTCAATTTGATACCTTAGACCGCTGTTACAGAAGCAACAATTTTGTAATGCGTGACGGCACTAAATACAATAACGATGCTTGGGCTACATCCAATTGGCGATTGTTTGATACCTACAAAAAGAAATTCACAACCCAAGATACTCAAATATTTAAGTATCGATTTGATACAATCAGCACCAATAACTTGAGGTTTATCGTAACATCGAAAAAAGGGTGTAAGGATACCTTGGATACTACTTTGGTAGTTTATCCGTATCCGCTAGCGCAGATGAATTCTAAGGTTTCCTATTTCTGTCAAAATATGGAATTTAGTTTGGTTGATTCCTCTAGAAGTAATGAAGGTATTGGTAAATCGTTTTGGGATTTTGGTAATGGAAAGCGCGATACAACACTGCCTTACACGGTAAAATACAAATTCACTGCCGAAGGTAATTATCGAGTTAGGTTGATAAGTGAAACTACTGTAGGTTGCAGGGATACTATCGACTCTACCTTTGTTGTTGAGCCAGCTCCGGTGAATTCGGCAAAGTTTACAACGATAAATCCTTGTTTCAAGAACAATTTATTTGATTGGGAAGATAAAACAACCATCAAGTCTGGTACATGGACGGTAGCTTGGAGTTATGATAAAACGCAATCTTCAACTAATACCAAGGTAACTGGGTATAAGTTTTCAGACACTGGAACTCAACGTGTGATTTTGAAGAGTGTCTCGGACAAAGGCTGTGAGGATATAGATACTTTTTCTGTATATGTGGCAAGGGAGCCAAAGGCCTTCTTTGTGGTAAAAGATTCGAGTATTTGTTTTGATAATCACTTCTTTACGTTTGATGATAAATCAACTGTTGGGACAGGGAAAGATCCTTTAGCATTGAGAAGAAGTTGGGT
>CANGWH010000037.1 GCA_947457565.1 Flavobacteriales bacterium | reverse complement strand
TATTTTAAGTGCAACAACGTCCACAACTGCGAGTTTCCTTGTAAAACAATGTCTCCACCCTTGCCTCCATCACCCCCATCTGGTCCCCCACGGGGATTCAATTTAGTTCGATTATAATGTCTGCTTCCCGCTCCTCCTTTGCCACTTCGACAAAAAATCTTTACATAATCTATGAAATTACTATCCGGCATGAAGTGCAAAGGTCGGTAAAAACCACCCATCTTGCTTATTTTCGCACTTCAAATCCAAATGTCCGCGCAATATACTTTTCAGGAAATCGAAAAAAAGTGGCAAGATCACTGGCGTAAAATCGAATTATACAAAACCGAAATCAACCCAAACAAGCCCAAATACTACGTTTTAGACATGTTCCCCTATCCCTCTGGATCCGGTTTACACGTTGGGCATCCACTGGGCTACATCGCTTCCGATATCGTTGCGCGTTACAAACGATTAAACAACTTTAACGTACTACATCCCATGGGATACGATGCCTTTGGATTGCCTGCAGAACAATATGCAATTCAAACAGGGCAGCACCCAGCTGTAACTACCGAGCAAAATATCAAACGGTTTAGAGAACAGTTGGATATTATGGGATTTTGCTATGATTGGGATAGACAAGTAAAAACCTGCGATCCTAACTACTACAAATTCACACAATGGATTTTTGGACTGTTTTTCACTCATTGGTACGATAAATCAGCTCAAAAAGCACAACCCATTGAAACGCTCATCAAACACTTTCAAGAAAAAGGCAGTGCCAACATTGAAGCTCATTGCTCTAAACACAAACCTTTCTCTTCTGCAGATTGGCTCCAATTTTCAATAGATCAACAGACCGAGGTATTAAACCACTATCGGTTGGCATTTATGGATGAAACTACAGTAAACTGGTGCGCCGAACTCGGCACCGTTTTAGCCAATGAAGAAGTTGTTAACGGTGTTTCTGAACGCGGAGGATATCCCGTAATCCGTAAAAAGATGAAGCAATGGAGTTTACGTATAACCGCCTATGCCGATCGATTACTTACTGGGTTAGACAATCTACAATGGTCCGATGCGATCAAAGAAATACAACGAAATTGGATTGGAAAAAGCCAAGGCGCCGAAATTAGTTTCCCACTAACAAATTCAACAAATGTCATTACTGTATTCACTACAAGACCAGACACCATTTTTGGCGCCACCTTCATGGTAATTGCTCCCGAAATAGAAGGATTAATCAACTTTTGCACGCCTGAACAAATAGAATCGGTTGCCGCCTATGCAGAAAAAGCTAAAAATCGTTCCGAAATAGAACGAATGGCAGACACTTCCAAAACAGGAGTATTCACAGGCAACTTTGCCATCAATCCATTTACCCAACAGCCTATACCCATTTGGGTTAGCGACTATGTATTAGCAGGTTATGGAACCGGAGCCATTATGGCAGTTCCCGCGCACGATGAGCGAGATTTTGCCTTTGCTAAAACCTTTGATTTGCCAATAATTCCAGTTATAAAACCCGTAAACGGTGAATTAACTTTACCCTTAACAGAGGCCTTCTCAACCAAAGAGGGAATTTGTATTAACAGTGGAATTCTAGATAATCTTACCGTGAAAGAAGCAATTGCGAAAGCAATATCGGTAGTAGAGATGAACCAATGGGGAACCGCAAAAATCAACTACAAATTGCGCGAAGCTGGATTTGGAAGACAACGCTATTGGGGCGAACCTTTTCCAATAGTTTTTGACGAAAACAATATTCCTCAACTCATACAAGAACTTCCCGTTGAATTGCCAAAAGTAGAATCCTATAAACCTACTGGCACCGGAGAATCACCCCTTGCAGCCGTTTCGGAATGGGTTCAAACACCCAACGGAAAAAGAGAAACAGATACTATGCCAGGTTGGGCCGGATCTTCATGGTATTTCTTACGTTACCTAGACCCCAATAACACCCAAGAATTCGCCTCCAAAAATGCATTAGAATATTGGAAACAAGTTGACCTGTATGTTGGGGGAAGTGAACACGCAACAGGACATCTATTGTACAGTAGATTCTGGACAAAATTCTTGTTCGATTTAAACTTCATTTCGTGGGACGAACCCTTCACCAAATTGGTAAATCAAGGCATGATAATGGGTGAAGATGGACAAAAAATGTCGAAACGTTGGGGTAATGTTGTCAATCCCGATGACGTTTGTGCGGCATATGGTGCCGATACGTTGCGATTGTACGAAATGTTTCTTGGACCGTTAACCGACTCTAAACCTTGGAACACCCACGGAATTGAAGGGGTAAGCAGATTTTTAGGGAAGTTCTGGAGGCTGTTCCATAACGGCGATACTTTTGATGTAAATAACGAGATCCCTACTCCGGAAGAATGTAAAATTCTACACAAAACCATTAAAAAAATCACCGAGGACATTGAAAATATGAGTTTCAACACCTCAGTTTCCGCCTTTATGGTTGCAACTAACGAATTGGGTACGTTAAAATGCAAGAAGCAACAGATCCTCCAGCCTTTGCTAATACTTTTAGCGCCATTTGCTCCCCATATTACCGAAGAATTATGGTGTAAACTCCGTTATTCCGAAAGTATACATATGCAGTCGTGGCCTTCCTTCAATCCAGAATATTTAGTAGAGAATAGCTTTAATTATCCAATCAGTATCAATGGAAAAACACGACATACGATGGAATTTTCATTACAAGCAAGCGATACTGAAATTCAACAAGCCGTTTTGTGCCACGAAACCATTGTAAAATGGACCGAAGGAAAAGAAATTAAAAAGTTTATTTTGGTTAAAGGCCGAATTATCAATCTAGTGGTTTAAGCGCTTCCCGCAAAAACTTCAAAGCATAGCCTATTTGGTTCTCTACTGTTTTAACCGAGATATCCATTAATTCAGCAATTTCCTTATGGGATAATTCGTGTACTCTACTTAACAAAAAAACTTGTCTGCAACGTGTAGGTAATTGATCTACAAAATATTGAACCTTATCACGAGTCTCGTTAAATTGAATCTGCTCCAATCCAGTAGTGAAATTACCCGCCAATGGAAGCTCTTCACTCATGGTCTCAAAAGGAGTCTTACTACTTCGAATTTTATTTAATGACCGATTCTTTACAGAGCGAAATAAGTAGCTCTTTATTCCTAATTCCTCTTTTAGTTCAGTTTGCTTGTCCCAAATATTAATAAAAATATCATTCACAACTTCTTCTGCATCCTCAACATTTCCGGTAATTGAAATTGCAAAATGCAACATACCCGTGCGGTATTTGCGAAATAATTTTTCAAACTTTTCCTGAAATGATTCCAATGATTTTATGACAATTGACTGTACAAATTAAATACAGCCAACGCCATAATACCAAATACCATTTATTAATTACCTAAATCGCCTAAGAATTGCAAATGCATTAATCGCAGCTCTTCGTGCGAAAATTCACCAGAAAAATGATCCACAGCTTGGTCAAAATCTAGCACCTCAGTATTTCGAAAATAATCTACAATTTCTTCTTGAAGATCGTCCTCTAAAAACTGATCCAAAAAATACCTCAAATTCAATCGAGAACCACCGTTAACAATTTGCTCCAATTCTGTCATCAATTCTTCAAATCCAATGCCTAGCTGCTTCGCGATATCTGGTAAATCTACTTTTTTATCAATATTTAAGATAATACTCACCCGCTTAGCAGATTTCTCTGCAGTTCCCTTTAATACAATATCTTGTGGCCGCTCTATATCGTTTTCCATAACATAGGTTGCGATATATTCCACAAACGGTTCTCCAAACTTTACAGCCTTGTTTTTACCTACACCATTAATATTGGATAACTCATCCACTGTGATAGGGTACTTGGTAGCCATATCTTCCAAACTAGGATCCTGAAATATCACATACGGCGGCAGGCCCTTCTCTTTCGCTACGCGGCGTCGTAAATCCTTTAAATGATTAAATAAAACATCATCGCAGATACTCTCAGCTTTGAAATTTTCAAAATCCTCATCATTTACGCTTTCAAACTCTACATCTACAGCCATTTCCATGGGTAATGGCTCCAATAAATAAGACTCTCCTGTCTCCGATAGGCTAATTAATCCATACTTTTCGATGTTTTTATTTAAAAAACTATGAACTATGGCTAACCGCATCAAACTCTTCCAAAATAATTTGTCTTTATCTTTTCCAAACCCAAATGCAGGCAATAAATCATGCCCATAATCCTTAACACTATCCGATCGTTTCCCAATAATGTAATTTACTAAATGCGTTAACGGAAACTCGCCTTTTAAAGCCTGTATCGCGCGTAACGCTCCAGCCATTTCCCGAGTAACATCTTGCTTGGGCTTTGGTGATGCACAGTTGTCACACATTTGATTGCAGTCTTGCTCGGCGAAAGTCTCCCCAAAGTAATGCAACAATAATTTTCTTCTGCAATGACTGCTTTCAGCAAACGCTGCTGTCTCTGCAATCAATAAACTACCGATTTCCTGCTCAGCTACCGGCTTGTCCTTCATAAACTTTTCTAATTTCTCTATATCACTGGGGTTGTAAAACAATAAACAATCCCCTTGCATTCCATCTCTCCCTGCCCTTCCTGTCTCTTGGTAAAATCCCTCCAAACTTTTTGGAACGTCATAATGAATAACAAAACGAACATCCGGTTTATCAATGCCCATTCCAAAAGCAATAGTAGCCACAATAACATGGCAATCTTCCATCAAAAATGCATCCTGATGCTGTCCACGAACTTTAGAATCCAAGCCTGCATGATAAGCCAACGCTTTTATTCCATTCATCGTTAACATCTCCGATATCTCCTCTACTTTTTTCCTGGATAAACAGTAGACAATGCCTGATTTATTGGATCGGTTCTTGATAAACGAAATTATCTCCTTATGAACAATATCTTTCCTCCCCTTGGGACGTACCTGATAAAATAAATTAGATCTGTTAAAGGAACTTTTATAAACACAAGCATCCAACATCCCTAAATTCTTCTGAACATCCTGCTGTACCTTTGGTGTTGCTGTTGCAGTTAGCGCCATTAACGGAACATCATCTATGGCTTTTACCATTTGTTTTATCCTCCTATACTCCGGTCTAAAATCATGACCCCATTCCGAGATACAATGGGCCTCGTCTACCGCAACGAACGATATTTTAATTCGCTTCAATAAATCGATGGTTTCATCCTTTTTTAGGGTTTCTGGAGCTACATATAACAATTTTGTATCGCCGCTGAGAATATCTTGAGTAACTTGATTTAACTCTCCCTTATTCAATGAACTATTTAAAAAATGAGCCAATGAACTGCGATTGGCAAACCCTCGAATATTATCCACTTGATTCTTCATTAAAGCAATCAATGGGGAAATAACAATGGCTGTGCCTTCCATCATTACTGCAGGCAATTGATAACACATACTCTTACCCGCACCGGTTGGCATGATAACGAAACAATCCTCACCCCGTAAAACGCTATTTACAACGTCTTCTTGATTACCCTTAAAACCATCAAATCCAAAAAACTCCTTTAAAACTTTCCTAGGCTCATACACCCGTTCTGCTACCTGCTGACTCATTTAAATATTCTAACTTATTTACTAATTGTATTCTCGTTACTAAAGCGATGTGTGAAATTAATGTAAATTTAACGATTCTACTATGGCTATTAGTAAAAAACGTTAATCAACGATAGTTTTTTGGTTATTTTGCAAAAAAACTCAACAAAGTGAGCGATAACCCATCCTTAACAATCCTTAGTATAGGAAAGCAAACCATTGAAAATGAATTGTTTTCGCTTAAAAATCTCGCTCATGGCCTAACCGAAGATTTCTCCGCATTAATTACAAAAATTTTGGCATCCAATGGAAGAATCATCATTTCGGGAATAGGAAAGAGCGCCATTATAGCTCAAAAAATTGTTGCTACCTTAAATTCTACCGGTCAACCCGCCTTATTTCTGCATGCCGCTGATGCTATTCATGGCGATCTAGGCATGATTCAGCCATCCGATATTGCAATTTTGATTTCTAAAAGTGGTAATACGCCCGAAATAAAAACCTTAGTGCCAATCATCAAAAATTTTGGCACCCCCATGGCCGCAATAGTAGGAAATAACCATAGTTATCTAGCCCAAGAGGCAGATTTTGTCCTTGATACCACCATAGACAAAGAAGCCTGCCCTAATAACCTAGCCCCTACAACATCCACTACCGCACAATTACTAATGGGAGATGCCATTGCAGTGACTCTCCTTCAACTGAGAAATTTTACGGCCAACGACTTTTCTAAATTTCATCCTGGAGGTGCTTTAGGTAAACAACTTTATCTCACATGCGGACAGTTAGCTGCCGCAAATACAGCACCAAAAATCTCCGCAAATGCTTTATGGAAAGAGGTAGTATTAACCATAACCCAATCTCGATTGGGCGCTACCGTAGTAGTGAATAATGAAAATGAAGTAATTGGTATCGTTACAGACGGTGATATTAGAAGAATGCTAGAACAATTCAGTCAATTCAACAACATCCATGCTTCCGATATTATGGGGAATAATCCAACTTGTTTGGATGAAAATACATTAGCAATTGAAGCAGCACAAATCATGCAACAAAAGAAAATCACCCAAATACCAATTACAAAAAACAACCTATACTTTGGCATTGTACATTTGCACGACCTTTACAGAGAAGGAATAATATGAGTAATACAAACAACCATTTTGTGGTGATAATGGCTGGCGGAATCGGCTCCAGATTTTGGCCAGTAAGTAAAAAAAGTTTCCCTAAGCAGTTTATCGACATACTAGGAACAGGAAAATCATTGATAAGACAAACCTTTGATCGTTTTGCACAACTGGTTCCTTCCGACAATATTTTCGTAGTAACTAATCAGGATTATATACCTCTAGTACAACAACACATTCCAGAAATGCAGCTAAACCGAATAATTGGCGAACCCCTAGCCAAAAATACCGCGCCCTGCATTGCCTTGGCTAATAGACACATCAAACAACTTAACCCCAACGCCATTGTTCTAGTAGCTCCATCAGATCATTTGATTCTTAATGAAAATGCGTTTTTCGAAATCGCCAATAGAGCCTTTTCTTTTGCTTCAGAGAACAATGCATTATTAACCCTGGGTATTAAACCTACCCGCCCCGATACAGGATATGGATACATTCAATTCAATAAAGAGGAAATAAACAATCAAGTTCATCGCGTTAAAACTTTTACTGAAAAACCAACCCATGATATTGCCATTTCATTCATTGAAAGTAAAGAGTTTTTATGGAACGCAGGAATCTTTGTTTGGAGTCTTAAAACCATTGAAAATTCAATCCAAAAGTACCTACCAGAATTACATCAAATTTTCCAAGATCTTGATGTTATCTCCCCAGCATATAAGAACGATCTAGAAAAAGCCTACGCTCTCTGCCCGTCAATTTCCATAGATTACGGAATCCTAGAAAAAGATGATTTTGTAGCTGTATTGCCTTCTGAGTTCGGATGGAGCGATTTAGGTACGTGGAAATCGCTTTGGGATATTTCTAATAAAGATGCTAATAACAACGCCCTTATTGGTAAATCCGTGCATGCATTTGATTCCAGCAACAGTATTGTATTTAATGACAGCAATAAACTTGTGGTGATTTCAGGAGTAGATAATCTTGTGGTGGTTGAATCGGATGCTGTATTAATGATTATTAACAAAGACAAAGAACAAGAAGTTAAAACAGTGTTAAATTCTATCAAAGAGACTTACAAAAACAAATACGATTAATTCTCTTTTTTTCTTGTAAGTATTAATTACAAAATATTATATTTGTATTGTTATCGGTTAGTACGATAACGCCAACTGTTACGCGCTTTTATATACCAACATCCTGGCCGTGCCAAAAGCGCGGCCTTGATTTTTTAAAGCCACCTCTTCTGCAAAATGAACACCCCTTTATCTCCTAGAATTAAAGCGCTACTGGCGCTCCATTTTGCCGTGTTTCTTTGGGGGTTCACCGCTATCTTAGGGAAATTAATTACCAGTAACTCCTTTGTTTTAGTTTGGCAACGAATGACAATCACCGCAGCTGTCTATTTGTGCTTACCACCCGTATGGAAACACCTGAAATCTATGTCGATAAATCAAATACTGAAATTCTCGGGTATCGGTATTATTGTTTTATCCCACTGGATTACCTTTTATGGAAGTATTAAACTAGGAAACTCTGTTTCTGTTACACTCGCTTGTTTGGGTTCCGCTTCTTTCTTTGCCGCAGTTATAGAGCCATTATTACTTAATCAACCGTTTTCTAAACGCAATCTTATGATGGGTTTAATTGTTGTACTGGGTATTTTTGTTATATATTTTTCGCTCGCTACACCAGAAAATACCCCTTCAACAAAGCATTCCATCACTACCACCAATTATACATTAGCCATTATTACAGGTTTGATTAGCGCAGCGCTAGCCGCAACTTTTACTTCATTAAACAAAAAATTCATAAACAACGGACACCCTTTAGCCATTTCTGTAATCGAAATGTTCTCGGGAGCTCTGCTACTTACCATTGGGTTTCTCCTATTCAACCCATCCAGCTTATTATTTCCAGATTTTCATCTGGGTGAATTAACTCTTAAAAACGTTGCGTCTGGCCCCTGGGACTTAATTTGGATTCTTATCCTTGCCGTTCTTTGTACCAATCTAACCTTTTATCTTGGAACCTATTCCTTACAACAATTAAGCGCATTTACCTCCAATTTAACCGTTAATCTAGAACCTATATACGGCATTATACTGGGTGCTATTTTCTTTAAAGAAAACCAACAACTTGGATTGCAGTTCTATTTGGGCGCTAGCCTAATACTAGGCGCTATTTTTACTCAAGCTTATTTATCGTATAAAGAAAAATAATCAATACGCTTTAGCAAATACTACGCGCTTGACGCTAGGTTTTCCGCTAAGAATACATACACCAACTTCCTCTGGTTGATCCAATGGAATACAACGAATGGTGGCTTTGGTTAACTCTTTAATCTTTTCCTCGGTTTCACCCGTACCATCCCAATGTGCCATTGCAAAACCTTCTTTTACATTGATAATTTCTACAAATTCATTCCAAGAATTAGCTTCATAAACACGGGTGTCTCTGAATGTCTTCGCCCGATTATATAAACTCTCTTGTATATCATTCATCAAATTAGCGGCATAATCAACCACACTTTCCATGGATACTACCGTTTTTTCTTTAGTATCTCTTCTAAATACCTCCACAGTATTTGATTCCAAATCGCGCATACCTACCGCCAATCGAACTGGAACACCTTTTAACTCCCATTCTGCAAACTTATAGCCAGGCTTAAAGGTGTCTCTGCCATCAAACTTAACCGTTAATCCTAGCTTTTTCCACGCTTGCATTTGAGGATCCATTGCCATTTTAATGGTGGCTAAATCCTCATCGCTCCGATATACAGGCACAATAACGATATGTATCGGTGCTAGTTTTGGTGGTAATACCAATCCTTCATCGTCTGAATGCACCATAATTAACGCACCCATTAATCGAGTTGAAACGCCCCAACTGGTAGCCCAAACGTATTCTAACTTGCCTTCCTTACTCTGAAATTTTACGTCGAAAGCTTTAGCAAAATTCTGCCCTAAGAAATGAGAAGTTCCCATCTGTAGCGCCTTTCCATCTTGCATCATCCCTTCTATACAGTAGGTATCATCGGCTCCGGCAAATCGCTCATTCTCCGATTTAACACCCTTAATAACTGGAACAGCCATGAAATTCTGTGCAAATTCAGCGTAAACTTCCAACATCCTTACGGTTTCTTCCAACGCCTCTTCTTTACTAGCATGCGCCGTATGTCCTTCCTGCCATAAAAATTCCGCCGTACGTAAAAACAAGCGGGTACGCATTTCCCAACGCACTACATTCGCCCATTGATTAATTAATATCGGTAAATCTCGATAACTCTGAATCCAATTCTTATAGGTATTCCAAATAATGGCTTCAGAAGTAGGTCGCACAACCAACTCTTCTTCTAACTTCGAATCAGGATCCGCCATCAATGTTCCAGGTTTATCTGGATTAGCTTTCAACCGATAATGCGTTACTACAGCACATTCTTTCGCAAATCCCTCTGCATTCTTTTCCTCCTTTTCAAATAAACTTTTAGGAACAAACAACGGAAAATAAGCATTGCTATGACCCGTTTCCTTGAACATATCGTCCAACTGTCGTTGCATTTTCTCCCAAATTGCATACCCATAAGGCTTGATCACCATGCAACCCTTTACCGCACTGTGTTCCGCCAAATCAGCATTCTTTACCAATTGGTTATACCACTCACTATAATTCTCAGACCGTTTTACTTTATCAAATGCCATAATTCACAACAAAAATAATCATAAATAAACCCGCTTAATTACTTTATTTCAGCAAATCCTATTCCGCGCCACTAAAATTTAAATCATAAAAAAAGCCGATTCCTAAGAATCGGCTTTCAACTATTGTAAGGTTTACTTTTAACTGCAACCTAAGCTGTTACCGCAATTCAAGCACTTGTAACATGTGCCACTGCGAACAGTAATATGGCCGCAAACATTACAAGCAGGTGCATCCGATTGAACACCACCAGTAATATCTGTTACTTGCTCTTTCTTTGACTCTAAAGCCTCAACACCCGAAGAACTAACTTGCTTTGCTAATACCGGTGCACTCTGAGGAGCAAATACAGGCACAAACTCACTTACTACCGGTGGCTCTGCTTTATCCGTAGAACGCATTTCAGCAGGCTTTATCTGAACCAAATCATCGCGGTGCAAATATTCAAATCCTAACAATCGGAATATATAATCCACGATAGATGTGGCATTCTTAACGTTTGGATGACCTTCAACCATACCGCTAGGTTCAAAACGCGTGAAAGCAAATTTATCTACAAATTCCTCCAACGGAACTCCATATTGTAATCCAACCGATACCGCAATAGAAAAACAGTTCATTAAACTTCGGAAACTCGCACCCTCTTTATGCATATCGATAAAAATTTCACCCAAGGTTCCATCATCATACTCCCCTGTTCTAACAAATATCGTCTGTCCGCCAACACGCCCTTTTTGAGTAAACCCATTTCTACGATTTGGCAAACGTTTTTTCTCTACTATGTTCGATAACTGACGTTTGAACTTAGTATCAGTGCTCTCGTTCAATATTCTCTTAGCCGCTTCTAATACGATTTCAGGAGTTAAATCCTCTGCTACTCGGATTACAGAACTACCAGCAACTGCCTTGTCTGTAGAAGCCGATGCTTTCTCCTCCTTATCATCCTCCGCATTCTCAGATTTATTGCTCAATGGCTGACTCAATTTACAACCATCTCTGTAAAGCGCATTGGCCTTCAATCCCAATTTCCAACTCATTTCATAGCACGATTTGATATCTTCAACCGAAGCTTCGTTTGGAAGGTTAATGGTTTTACTAATTGCACCTGAAATAAAGGGCTGAGCTGCAGCCATCATGCGAATGTGAGCCGTAGCATGGATGAATCGCTCTCCGATATTTCCACAACGATTTGCGCAATCAAACACAGGATAATGCTCTTCCTTCAAGTACGGAGCACCCTCGATAGTCATAGTACCAGCAACAAAGTCATTACATTCTGCAATTTGACTACGAGTAAATCCTAACGCTTGCAACATATTGAACTTAGAACTATTGTACTGATCTGCAGTAAATCCTAAGCGCTGCAAGGTTGCCTCACCCAACGTCCACTGATTAAACACAAATCCGATTTCAAATGCCATTGGAGCTTCTTTCTCTAATTTGGCTAAATCTTCCTCGTTAAACCCTTTAGCAGTTAACGACTCATGGTTGATATGCGGTGCACCAACGAATGTTTGATGACCTTTTGCATAATTAACAATCGCATCTATTTCGTTTTGAGGATAACCCAAATTCTTCAATGCCAAAGGAACCGTGTTATTTACAATCTTGAAGTAACCTCCACCGGATAATTTCTTATACTTTACCAAGGCGAAGTCGGGTTCGATACCAGTAGTATCACAATCCATCAACAAACCAATGGTTCCAGTTGGAGCAATAACAGTTGACTGTGCATTACGGAAACCATATTTTTCACCCCACATTACGGCCTTATCCCAGCTGTTGCATGCGGCCTTTAACATATAATCCGGGCAATATTTCTCGTTTAAGCATACAGGTGTAATACCCAACCCTTCAAATGCCAATGGAGTATTGTACGCAGCATAACGGTGATTTCTGATTACACGCATCATGTGCTTTTTGTTCTTTTCGTACATTCGGAATGGACCTTTTACTGCTGCCATTTCCGCCGATGTTGCATATGCTGTACCCGTTAAAATAGCCGTTACAGCGCCACAAATTGCCGTAGCTTCTTCACTATCGTAAGGAATACCAGCACTCATCAATACAGAACCTAAGTTCGCATAACCCAAACCTAAAGTGCGATAATCGTAGCTCAATTGCGCCACTTCTTTACTTGGGAACTGTGCCATCAAAACAGAAATCTCCAATACAGTAGTCCACAAACGAGAAGAATATTCCAATGCATCCACGTCAAACTCACAAGAATCTTCACTAAAGAATTTACGTAAGTTTAAAGAGGCTAAGTTACAAGCCGTATTATCCAAGAACATGTACTCACTGCAAGGGTTAGAAGCATTAATTCTTCCACCTTCAGGACACGTATGCCATTCATTTATGGTGTCATCGTACTGTACACCAGGATCCGCACAAGCCCAAGCAGCATCGCCAATGGCATCCCACACCTGTTGAGCAGGCATTGTCTTCATTACTTCACCCGTAGAACGTGCAGTGAACTCCCAATCTTCTCCTTTTTCTAACTTTTCAAAGAATCGATGAGGAATACGAACACTGTTATTAGAATTCTGACCGGATACTGTGGCATAAGCATCTCCCTCGTAATCATTACTATATCCAGCAGCAATCAGTGCAGCTACCTTCTTTTCTTCGTCTTTCTTCCAGTTGATGAATTCCATGGATTCTGGGTGATCCAAATCCAAACAAACCATCTTGGCAGCTCTACGTGTTGTACCACCACTCTTGATAGCACCCGCAGCACGGTCCCCAATCTTCAAGAAACTCATCAATCCACTACTAGTTCCACCACCGCTCAACTTCTCGCCAGCACCGCGAACATGACTAAAGTTTGTACCCACTCCACTACCATATTTGAAAATTCTCGCTTCGCGTACCCATAAGTCCATAATACCACCCTCGTTTACCAAATCATCATCAACAGACAAAATGAAACAAGCATGCGGCTGAGGACGCTCATACGCAGAAGTACTCTTCATTAATTTTTCAGTCTCAGAATCCACATAGTAATGGCCTTGTGGCTTACCCGAAATTGCATAACTGTTGTGCAAACCTGTATTAAACCACTGCGGTGAATTAGGAGCAGCCTCCTGATTCAACATCGAATACACTAATTCATCATAAAACACCTGAGCATCATTCGAAGTCTCAAAATAACCGTACTTCTCACCCCAAGCTCTCCAACAATCGGCCAAACGATGAACCACTTGCTTAGCAGAATTCTCACTACCTAAACTACCATCTGCTTGCGGAACACCAGCCTTCCTAAAATATTTTTGAGCCATGATATCTGTGGCAACCTGGCTCCATCCTTTCGGAACCTCCACATTTTTCATTTCAAACACAATACTGCCATCCGGCTTCTTAATTACCGAAGTACGGTAATCATAATCAAATAATTCGAATGGGGTCTTGCCCTCTACAGTCCTAAATCGACTGAAATTGAGTCCTTTAGTGTTTAATTGCTGCTTGCTCATGGTGTTTAGTTAGTGTTATTAGTGAGTTAAGTTTTTCCGACATTATTTTTCAGCCGGAAGACAAAACTATCCCATACTTCGTTTACTTTCATAACAGGGTTATCCACAAAAAACCACAATCCTTAGATTTAACAAGGATTCAGCATGTTGAAAAAGAAAATGGACAATATAACAAGCTCAAAATCAATAGATTACGGCTATCTAATTATAAATCACTCACATAGCAAAGTTCAAAAAAATAGACAACCTAGCCAAGTCTCCAATAAAATCACAGCATCCGCATCTACATAAACTTTAAAGCATTTTTATTTTCTTTGTAACAATGTCCGAAATTCATCAACAACTGCAATTTGCAGCACAAAAAAACAACAAACTGCTGTTCGTGCTTTGCGATCCGGACACCCCTACCTCCTTACTCCATACCCAAGTTGCCAAAGCCGTCCGGTTAGGTCTTGAATGGTTCTTAGTTGGTGGAAGCCATATCTCGCATGGAAACACTACTGCTACTGTAGAACTAATCAAAAATTTAGGCGCCAAATATGTAATCCTCTTCCCAGGTTCCGAAATGCAAGTAGTGCCAAATACAGACGCTATCCTTTTCATGAGTCTCATTTCAGGCCGAAATCCCGAATACCTTATCGCCAAACAAGTTACCGCCGCACCTTTCGTAAAAAAATACAAAATACAACCCCTTGCAACCGGATATATGCTCGTTGAAAGCGGCAAACTCACTTCTGCACAATACATCAGCGGCACATTACCCCTGCCCAACGACAAACCCGAAATAGCCGCAGCTACCGCCATGGCAGGAGAAATGATGGGCATGCAATATTTCTACCTCGATGCAGGCAGTGGTGCTCAATTTACTATACCCGGAAAAATAATTGAAGCAGTTTCTCAATCCATTAATGGTTTCGTTTTTGTTGGGGGTGGAATACGAACCGCATCCGCCGCTCTAAATGCATGGAACAACGGCGCTAATGCCGTAGTTATTGGAAATGGAGTCTTTGAAGACGACAACCTACTAGAAACCATTTTTAATGCCTGGCAGCAATCATGCTTCTCCCAGCATCATTAAAGAATTATCACTGCCATTCCAAATCCATATTTTTACGATATTTGTACCATGCAGCTGCTACCCGTAGTTACTCGCTACTATCGCGTGAATTACTCCAGACAAGAATTAGTAAAAAAGCTAACCGAAATTACGTTCTTATCCGATAAAAATTTTAACGCCGATAAATCAAAAACATATACCTTCTACGGTGATATCTCTTCGGCCGATTTTTACCTAGAAAATATTCAAAATCAACCCCAAACTCCTACCATATTAGACGGTAGAATACTGGGAGTGGAAGAAGACATCTTCATTAAAATCACCCACAGACTATGGGAAAGAACCACAACCCCCGTACTATTTCTAGTAACAATCTTACTAACGGCTGCTGTTTTTCTTCATACTTGGTTTAATCAATATCTGTGGTATGCATCCATCAACCACGAACCCGGTTACCTAACAAAACAATATTCCGATAAACTATACCCCGAAAACCCTTTAGCTTTTGCTGTTGCCTTAGCTATTGGAATCATGATTTATTTGTACAATAATAAAATAAAGTATTTTCGGGAAAAACTTCAATGCAGCAAAGCCTACTTAGAAGATACTTTACAAGCAAAACAGGTTAACAAGTCCGATTTACCACTGGTATTTCGCTAATAGTTGTTTAGAATCTTCAACAATTCTGCTGCCCAACTCGGATAGGCAACCTCCACGATTTCACCCAAAAACCGAGTATTCAACTTTTTTAAGTCATTTGAGGTGGAAGCCACATCCCCACTCTTATCCAAATTAACAATCTTATAATTTAACCCTTGAACCAATACAACCCTAACCAAAGGCACACGGGTAACAACCAATTCTGGGTTCTCTGAAACAAATCTGCTTACTTCTGCTGAAGACGAATCAATAAACTTCTTGGACCTATCCACCCGTAAATACACCAACTTTTCCTTGTCCGAACCCATTAAAAAATTCACCTGATCCAAAACCCTAGCGAAAACTGGTAAACCATCACGCGTATCCGAACACCAATTTCCACCTATTATTTGAATTTCAACGGACCAACCATCACGGTAAATATCCTCGAGCTTCTTTCGAATTGCTTCAACTTGAGGATGATCCAAAAACACATAACGCGAATAAGTGGTTGGAAATGATTTTTTGAAATCCGAAGCATCTGCAATTTCGGCACTATCCTTTAACAAGCCCACATGCTTATCCAATTCATTAATACAATATTCAAAAACTAAATTAGGGGGCGATACAACCTCATTACTCAAATCCAGATTACCGCTCTCCAAATTGAGAAGGCGCGAATCGAGGCCGCACCGAAAATTACCATTACTGTTATCCCCCATAAATTTCCTATTAGTGCAGGACCCCAATACCAAACCAATTACAAGGAAAAAAAACAACCAAATTCCCTTAGATTTTTGCAATAAGCCCATGAGCACAAATTAATTCGAAATTTTAAATAGAAACAAATAAAAACTACCTTTGCTATCGGAAATGACGGTATCGCTGAACGAGATTAAAAAACCCATCGAAAAGGAATTGGCGGCCTTCGAAATCATGTTTAGACAAAGCATGAAAACGAAAGTACCCCTACTCGATACAATCATGACCTATATTGTAAAAAGTAAAGGCAAACAAATCCGACCGCTTTTCGTGATGTTTAGTGCCAAACTTTTTGGAGAAATCAATATACGAACCTATCGCGGAGCATCCATGGTAGAATTGTTGCATACAGCAACTTTAGTTCACGATGATGTGGTAGATGATAGCTCAATGCGCCGAAGCTTTTTCTCCATCAATGCCCTTTGGAAAAATAAAATCGCTGTTTTGGTGGGCGATTATTTACTGTCTAAAGGTATGCTTCTTTCCGTTGAACATAGAGACTTTGACCTCTTAGAAATCCTCTCTAATTCGGTTAAGGAAATGAGTGAAGGCGAGCTCCTACAGCTGGAAAGAGCTCGTTTCATGAATGCCACCGAAGATGTTTATTTCGAAATTATTAGAAAAAAAACAGCCTCACTCATTGCGTCGTGCTGCGAAATTGGAGCAGCTTCCACCACCAAAGACCCCGAAATTCTTAAAAAAATGAAACTTTTTGGGGAACAAATTGGAATTGCATTTCAAATCCGTGATGATTTGTTTGATTTTGGCGATAATAAATCAGGCAAGCCCGCTGGACTAGATATCAAAGAACACAAATTAACCCTACCAATTATTCATGCTTTTTCAAAAGCAGATAAACGAGAAGTTTCATCCATAAAAAAAGTTATCCGATCCAACAAAATATCCGATAAAGATAAAATTAGTCAGGTTGTTGATTTTATTACCTACCACGGCGGCATGCGTTATGCCAAAGATAAAATGAACGAATGCCGAGATAGGGCATATGAAATTCTAGAAACCATACCAGCTACCAAGGAAAACAAACAAACATTACAAAACTTGGTCAATTTTGTCATTGACCGAACCGTATAAACCCAATAATACTATGAAAGTTACCCTGCAAGAACACCAAATTCAATTGGAGAAAACCAACGGACAATGGACCATTCCCCATAACGCAGAAATAAACCTTCACCCTACTAGCAAAAACATTTTGTTGGTACAAACACCCACACAAACCCTACAACTTCATTGCGTATCAGTAGATAAAACAGCAAAAACTGTTACTATTCTTTACAACAATCAAAAATATACCGCGAAAATCACAGAACCCCTAGATGATTTGTTAAAATCTATGGGTTTAGAAAATGCACTTACTCCAAAAATATCTGAGATTAAAGCCCCAATGCCAGGATTAGTGCTAAACATTGCGGTTAGCGTGGGTGATGCAGTGGAAGTAAATCAGAAAGTGCTAACCCTTGAGGCCATGAAAATGGAAAATGCCATAAAATCTCCTACAGCCGGTATAATTGCAGCTATAGAAGTATCCGCGGGGCAAGCGGTAGATAAAAACCAAGTGCTAATTCGATTCGAATAACACAAAAACCAAGGGATTACCCGCGCCCATCAATAGCTCGGACTATGAAAAACTCCCTATTTTCCACCATCAAAAAACACCCCTACTTCGTCGTTTTACTTACTGCCTACGGCTTATTAGGTCTATTAAATTTAGATAGATTACCCATCGCCTGGTCAGATGAGATACAACACTTAGATCCTGTTTTTAACTACTTTAAGTACCATAAATTCTATTCCAAAATATGGCCCAACCCTGGAGCCGAAGAGCTATTTGCTAGCTATCCGCCACTCATTACCAATTTACATCTGTTGTTTCTACATTGTTTACCAAAAACACTATTTTTCACCCGACTTCCCTTTCTTATAGCCAATCTACTTACACTAATTATTCTTTACAAAGTACTTCAAAACCATGCTTCTTATAAATCCCAGTTTTGGATTTTTACGCTTTCTTTACTTTTCATCCTCGATAAATCCGTTTTCGAAATTGGCAAATCTATGCGGGTTGAACCTTGGATTTGGCTTTGTTCTATCGCTGGAATCTATGCACTAATTAATTTAGAAAAACCATTCAATAAACTCTTATTGAGTTTAATTGCAGGAATCCTTTTCATTGCGCACATCTATGTTTGGCCGTTGGTTATATTTTGGGTTATTACGGCACTCTTCGCACCTAAAAGCAACACTACCATTAAATTCAAATTTTTACAATCCCTACTCTTTCTTCTTCCAACAATCATTACTTACACGTGGCTAAACACCCCACCTAAAGCAATCGTTAACCAACTTCTTTTTCAAAGCAGTAAACACGCTTCCGATGAAAACTCCAGCTGGCAGTTATTTCAATATTTTTGGGGCAAATTTTGGCCTTATTACCTCGAACAACCACTAACACCGTTCATTTTTATTGGAGTATTAATCAAATCAATTATTAATGTCAAAAAAGTAAACACAACAGAAAACAGCTATCTTATATCCATCAGTTTTCTTTTGTTAGTAATCCCCCAGGCAGTATTGCTATCTCCCCATATTCGCTACTTTGGTACCCATTGGCTATTTGCTATTGTATTATTTTCATTGTGGTTCAACCCCAAAAAACTCTCTGAAATCACCAACTTCACCAACCTAAAATCACGTTTTCTGCGATCCAACATCGTAAAATTTGGTTTAATTAGTTATTTACTGTTGGTAGTTGCCAGCTTCATAACCCGACATGCAATTGCATTATACCAACGAGAGGATAGAAATCCCGCATTAGCCTATCAATTTTTAGATAAACATATATCAAACCCAAATACTAACAAATACTATAAAACCGTGATTTTCGGAGAACCTATTGTTGATTATTACGCGGTAAACAGAACCGATCTTGAATTTGGGTTAGCTTTTTACCCAGAGCATTGGACTTATCAGCCTTCGAACCATAAATATCTCGTTTTCCATAAAGCCAAACCTGAGCAACTTCCTTTCCTAACAGTAATAGATAGTACCGGTTTAACTGAAAATAATTTACCGGCACCGATGCAAAAACTAGGTAGAGCACATACCTATCGGAATACGTACTTGTACCAAATAAACTCCAAAGTACAATGGGACTCATTTTTCAACCCACGAATTATGGAATCAATTAACGGAAAATAACGATGCTTTTCGATTCAATTCTTAAAATTGTCCGAATAACAATTAAATAACTTCTGCTGTTTTTTATTTCAACCCGGTATTGGTATTCTTCAATCCATAACCAATTAATTCATCGTACCCAAAGGTTTGATTGCGATAGTAAATTAATACCATATAATTATTCTCAGTGGCCGAATGATTACCTTCAAATTCCAAATAACTTAACTTCCCTGTTTCTGTATCTAAAGCACCATACATATAATTATAATATCCTTGCTTTAACGGTACCACTGCTTCATAAACGCCTGCATCCGGACTATAATACATGCGGTAGTTTTCTTGAACCCGCCAGTCACTTATCTCACCATAGATGTAAACTGGCTTGTCCAATTCCTTTTCGCTGCGAACGCTAAAATGCACGAAACAATAATCACTCTCCAACGGAACCCCTGCTGGCATCGGCACATCCTTACTATCGTATAAAACCCTACCATTGATATCCGCCCAGTTAAAATACTTCTCGTATTTCCGAGATTGATCAGGTACCAGCCAAACATGTTTCTGGTTTGAAATATTTAACCGCTGCTTTATACCTGCTTGAGACATGCGCAAACTACGTAAATCAAAATATCTGAACTGATTTGTACCTTCAAATTGATTGCCCAATTGTTGATTGAATTGAAAAGTACCACCTAATACAACGGTAGGCTTCATACCATAATTTGCACTCATCCACTCGCCATTTCGCAATACAACCGTCTTAATATCTTGCATAGGATTAGGCATAAAAAAATCTGCCTTTACATTGAAAGTGAAATTAACCTGTTGATGGGTAGCTCGTAAATCTACCTGTCTAGATTGCAACAACTCCATAGATACCCCGCCAGCCACATTCAGAACCATCATTCTACGCGATAATACAATGTCTCGTTCATCGAAATTTCGATACACTACCAGCAAGAAATTACC
>CANGWH010000036.1 GCA_947457565.1 Flavobacteriales bacterium | reverse complement strand
TTGGTTAATTTGATGTCGGAGCAAGGTTTATCTTCTGCAGATTCTAAGAAGTTCTGGAAATATACGTTGGGAATTGCTGGAGGTTTAATGGGTATCGCCGTTTTGATAACGATGGGTGGCGATGTTTCGGCCCCGGAGGATGCTCGAATATTGGAAGGCGAGAATGGTCGTGATACATTAAATGCGATAAAAGACTTGCGCGGTGATTTGGTTTGGGGAGATATTATGCGTTCATTGGCCTTGATGGCAATTGCCGGAGGGGTTGTTTGGGGAATTCTTACCAAGAAGATCAATGGCATGGTTGCTGGAATTGCATGTGTTGTGTTGGTGGGTTATGATATGTTGGGTGTTTCTAAACGATACTTAACTGAAGAAAATTGGGAAGTAGCGGAAGAAGAGGAAGCAATAATGCCAACTCCTGGAGACGAGGCCATCATGCGTATGAATAAAGACGGTAAACGAGTTATTGATTACAGAGCGGGAATTAATAGAACTTTTAATGATAACACATTGGGGGCCTTCCATCGAAGTATAGGTGGATATCACCCAGCGAAAATGAGCCGATATCAGGATGTTATTTCCTATTGCATTGGTTCTACTGGTGCTACAGGTAGCGGAGATTTGATGAATAACAACGCCTTAGACATGTTAAACTGTGGTTATATACTTGGTATTACTGAAGACAATAAACAGGAAATTCCGGTAGAGAGAACTACGGCATTGGGGCATGCTTGGTTTGTAGATTCTGTAATTAAATCTTCTTCAGCAAAACAAGCATTAATGGATATAAATAGCAGAAGTGTTCGCAAAAATGCAATTTTTGATCCTGCATCCGAATCTCCTGAAAAATTGGTATTTAATCGGGATAGTTCAGCGAAAATCACTCGCTTATCGTATACCAATGATAGCATTGAGTATTTGAGCAATAATTCGGCGGAGGGTTTGGCGGTGTTTAGTGAAATCTACTATAACCAAAAAAATGGTGCATGGAAGATTTTTATTGATGGGAAAGAAGCAACCGCTTATCGCGCCAATTATATACTTCGAAGTGCAATAATTCCGGCGGGAAAACACAATATTAAGTGGGTTTATGTGCCCGAAGATCGCAGTTTATTGGTAACCATGGAAGCAGGCGCTTCGTTTGCAATTTTATTGTTGTTGCTTGCTCCATTTGTACGTAAACTATTGAATAAATAAGGTTCATTGACTCCTTTAATAAGCGTTATTACCATCAATTACAACAATAAACCGGGGTTGATTCGAACCTCGGAGAGTGTGTTGAACCAAACTTTTCGCAATCAAATCGAATGGATTGTTGTGGATGGTGGTAGTAACGATGGATCTGTAGATTATTTGGGGACGATTCAGAAATCCATCGATGTTATGGTTTCGGAGAGAGACGGAGGAATTTACGATGCCATGAACAAGGGGTTCACTTTGTCTAGTGGGGATTATTTGCTTTTTTTAAACTCGGGAGATACGTTTCATGCATCGGATGTGATTGCATTAACCGTTGGGTTCATTCAAGATTTTGAACAAATCCATGGTAGAAAACCAGAAGCGTTGTATGGTGATACACAATTTGTTACCCCTAAGGGTGATTCTATTGGGTTAATTTCTCAATTAAAACCGCAACCGTTTCCGAAAGCGTTAACGGCCCGAAGTTTCCGTTTCGGCATGAATATTTGCCATCAAAGTTTGTTTTTACACCGTTCGATTTTTGTGCCTTTTAACGATAAAAAGTACAAGTTAGCCGCTGATGTGGATTCCATTATTGCTTCGCTAAAACGTTTGACTACTCCGGGTTTAAGTTTAGGTTTTGTAGTAAGTGATTTTGAAGTGGGAGGCAGCAGTTATCAGCATACGAAGAAAGCTTGGAAGGAGCGTTTCACCATATTGAGTAAGCATTACGGATGGCTGCCTAATCTGTTTCATCACGGTTGGATTTTTATTCGGAGGGTATTGTTTTCGTTAAATTTATATAAGCCACACAATGAGCAACACGGAAAGGGTTGATAAATCGCTATTTGAAGAGGAACATTATCTGGGCAAACCTGCGGATGCTAATGATTTATTGGTACGGAGAAGAATTGCTTTGCTAGAGGATTTTTTGCCCTTTTGGGAGGGAGATAATTTGTTGGAAATTGGTTGTGGAAATGGCAATACGGTTCTTCCATTGTCGAAGAAATTTACACGTTCCATAGGATTGGAATATGCCGATGTTCATAAAAGAGAGTATGAACAACTACGCAATAAATTGGGTGTAACAAACAGCAAGTTTGAAACTTGGGATATATTATCAGGGCCATACAGCTTTAATAGTAGTGCCGTTGATTCACAATTAGGCGCTGAGAAAAACGCACTGGATGAGTTAGGCGAAGAAAAAGTACCCATGGCCGAGTTGGAAGATAATAAGGGGTTGACGGACACGTTGGGAGAGATTAAAGCGCCAACAGAAGAGACTATTTCTGCGGGAAAATTAGCGGATCGATTAATCAGCTTTGAGGTTATCGAACATTTACCGAGTGAGGATGGTGTAAGAAATTATGCAGAATCACTGAAAATGGGTGGTATTGCGGCTATCTCGGTACCCAATAAATGGTGGATTTTTGAGACGCATGGTGCTAATTTGCCGCTGTTGCCATGGAATCGCGTGCCATTTTTTAGTTGGTTGCCTAGGCCATTGCATGAGCGTTGGTCGCATGCTAGGATTTATACACGGAAACGAATTGTTAAACTATTGGAAAAACACGGATTTGAGATTTTGAAGGTGCAATATGTTACTGCACCTATGGATGTGGTAAAATGGAAACCGCTGCAATCTTTTCTAAGAAATTGGGTGTTTCGTGGAAATTCTACCGCTAATCCATTTAAAGCTGTTAGCATCTTAGTATTTTGCAAACGAATTCGATAAGACTTTTACTTAGTATTAAAATTTGAAGTATACAGAATTAAAAATCAATAACATATCATTTAGCACAGTTATGAAACTTTATAATAAAATTCTATGGATAGGAGCTTCATTAGCTACTATTTCTGCTGTTTCGGCTCAAAGTAAACCCGATAAACATTGGTATCACAGCAAACCAAGTAAAAAGAACATGGGTATTTCTTTGACAGAAGCCTATGGCATGGGTATACCCTCTAAAAAGACAATTGTGGTTGCGGTTATAGACGGGGGTACCGATATCAATCATCCCGATTTGAAAAGTGTGATTTGGCACAATCCTGGGGAAATTCCTTTTAATAATATTGATGATGATAACAATGGTTATGTAGACGATACGGTGGGTTGGAACTTTATAGGTGGTGCCGATGGCAAAATGGTTGGCAAGGATAACTTGGAGGCTACTCGCGTTTACAAGAAGTTGAAGGATAAGTTTAATGGTATGACCGAAGAGCAAATTGCTGCTCAACCCGAAGGTGCGTTGTACGAGAAATTGAAAAGCGATATCGGAATGAAATCGGCTATGTACAAATCCATATTCGATACCTATAAAGATTTGGATAAAAATTGGACTGACATTGCAATGAAAACAGGTAAAATTAATCCTTCCGCTGCCGATATTGAAGCGATGCCAGTTTCTGCGGAACAAGAGAAATACAAAGCATCTTTGGTAAAAGCAATGAAAAAAACGGGATCATTCTTGTCGTTAAAGAAAGA
This sequence comes from Flavobacteriales bacterium, assembly GCA_947457565.1. GTDB lineage: Bacteria > Bacteroidota > Bacteroidia > NS11-12g > UBA955 > JAGKXC01. The sequence continues at coordinate 17,532 of CANGWH010000036.1, read as the reverse complement.
ATTGAAATCTGGGTTAGAGCAATTGGATGGTATGGCTAATTACCAATATAACTTAGATTTTGATCCTCGTGCGTCTATCGTAGGTGACAATTATTCTAATTCTCGTGAGCGTTTTTATGGAAATAACAATGTTTCGGGTCCGGATGCCAGCCATGGCACTCACGTAGCTGGAATTATTGGCGCTGTTCGCGGGAACAATGTTGGCTTGGATGGTGTTGCGGATAACGTTAGAATAATGGTTGTGCGTGTAGTTCCTGATGGGGATGAGCGTGATAAAGATGTAGCTAATGGTATTCGTTATGCCGTAGAAAACGGTGCTCAGGTAATCAATATGAGCTTTGGTAAGGGATATAGCTGGGATAAAGGGGTAGTGAATGAAGCGATTAAGTTTGCGGAAAGCAAAGGTGTTTTATTGGTTCACGCTGCGGGAAATAGTAGTTTAAATATCGACCAAGAGCTTAATTATCCCAATGATTCTTTGGGTGGCGGCGAATTTGCAAAGAATTGGATTGAAGTAGGTGCTTCTCAGCCCAAAGCGAAAATTTTGGCTACGGATTTTTCAAATTATGGGAAAAACAACGTAGACTTATTTTCTCCAGGTCAGGACATTTACAGTACAATACCAAACAATGATTATGCATATTTCAATGGTACTAGTATGGCCGCTCCTGTTTGTGCCGGTGTGGCAGCATTTGTATGGAGTAGATACCCAGAATTAACTGCAGAGCAAATTAAATATGTACTAGAAACAAGTACCAATAAAATGAAACCATCGGCGAAAGTAAAGGTACCTGGTTCAAAAGAGAGTGCGTTGTTTACGGATTTATCAAAAACAGGTGGCCTTTTAAATGCGTCAAGAGCATTGGTTCAGGCAGAAAATTGTAAAGTTACTGGTTGCAAATAATTGCGGTTTCCGAAGTTTAGGAAATAAAGTAATTTAGTTCTTTCCAGAATCGACTCATAGGGAATCCCATCACGTTGTAGAAGCATCCGTTGATGGAAGAGACTCCCACGTAGCCCATCCAATCTTGGACTCCATAACTGCCGGCCTTATCCATAGGGCTGGCAGTTTTTATATAGTGCCATATTTCTTGGTTAGACAAGGATTTAAACGTTACTTCTGTAGATTCATGGAAAATGCGCTGAAATTGTGGGCTTTTGATGGACACTCCGGTGAATACTTGATGGGTTTTTCCGGATAGAATAGACAGCATTTCAAATGCTTCTTCTTCGTTGCTGGGTTTATTAAGTACGCTATTTTCGGTATAAACAATGGTGTCTGCAGTTACCAAGAGTTGATTGGATTTTAAGGGCTCATTATAGTGAGAAGCTTTGTGTTGTGCTAAAAATTCAGCGATTTCTGCGGGGTTTTTTTGAGGATCGAAGGATTCATCGGCATCGATGGAAACGATTTGAAGGTTGAACCCGGTTTCCTGAAATAATTGTTTTCTGCGGGGGGATTTGCTGGCTAGAAGTATTTCGAATTGTAATTGTGGTAAGCTATTGTTTGCCATTTTGGGGTTTTAATTCTTAGGATTTACAGTAATGGTAAGTTACGTGGGTACAAAATTATTGGATAACTCGTCAAAGACTATGCGGGGATAAGGGTATTTTGGGGTATTTTGAGGAGATTTGCATTATAAATACCACCCATGTTTGATTTAGAATCGTTGATGCAGCAGCAAGTGGAGCCTAAAGATTTGCGAAAAAGGCCCAAAGGCTTTCAAAAGTGGTTGAGTTATCTATGGCCACAGAGGGTATTGAGTAAATCCTCAAATTACACGGGGAATCTTCTGTTATTGGCATGGCGAGGGAAATACATGCTTGATACGGAGAGGGTTAATTATTCCTTTGGATCGCTGCATACCATCATGGAAAAAACGTTGGCGGAATTGAAGGTTAGACATGCTTTGTTTGATCGTGTTTTGATGTTGGGATACGGTGGCGGCAGTGCGGCTGAAATTATCCATCAGCACTATCAGCGCGAGGCAGCAATCGTAGGGATTGAAATTGATCCGGTGGTTATTGAGTTGGCAAAGTCGTATTTCTATTCCAAAGGAGTAAGAATCTTGCAGGAAAATGCGTTCGATTATTTGCGTAAGGCTTCGGAAAATTCTTGGGAATACGATGTTATTTTGGTTGATTTATTCATCGATGATATTGTCCCAGAGGCAGTTACCCAAGAAGATTTCATTAAGCAATTGGCGTTGGTAGCTCCTGAAGGTGCCATAGCAATAAATACCATGAAGGATGCTTTGGGGCAGTTCTCATCGGCCAACCAATTACTACCGTTGGTTAAAGAACATTTTAAATCGGTGAGTACAATGGATGTGAATGCCTACAACCGGGTTATCTTTTGTAGTAAATTTTAGGAATTTTATAGTTTTTTCGGTCCAGTTGGTGGGGTTGATTTTTGCGGAGGATTGGCTGTCTTAGGTTGGCTATAATTGTTGCGATGGGTTGCTATGTTTATGGTATTTAATCAGTAAACATTTGGTAGGTGAGGTGAGGGAATTGATTTCAGGTTATTACCTTTGTAGCTGTATAATTCTATGATAAAATCTGTAGCGGTTATTGGCGGCGGTACCATGGGTAATGGAATCGCTCACGTTTTCGCCCAAAAAGGGTATTCGGTTAATTTGATCGATGTTAGACAAGAAGCGTTGGACAAGGCTTTGGCAACCATCGGCAAAAACATGGACAGACAAATTGCCAAAGGTGGGCTAACGGAAGAGGAAAAAGCTTCGGCTTTGGGAAATATTACAACCTACACTGAATTGTCTAAGGGGGTTTCCGCGGTTGATTTGGTGGTGGAAGCGGCTACGGAGAATGTGGATATCAAACTTTCTATTTTCCGTGAAATGGATGCCCATGCACCGGCACATGCAATCTTAGCTACTAACACTTCAAGCATTTCAATTACCAAAATCGCTGCTGTTACCCAAAGACCAACTCAAGTTGTGGGTATGCACTTCATGAATCCGGTACCGGTGATGAAATTGGTAGAGGTTATCGAAGGGTTTAAAACCGATGAATCCGTAACAAAACTCATTTTGGAATTGAGTAAAAGCTTGGGGAAAGTACCGGCATTAACGAAGGATTACCCAGGATTTATTGCCAATAGAATTTTAATGCCGATGATTAACGAAGCCATCATTTCGTTGCACGAAGGGGTGGCCGGTGTTGAAGAAATTGATACCATCATGAAGCTGGGGATGGCTCATCCAATGGGACCTTTGCAGTTGGCAGATTTCATTGGTTTGGATGTTTGTTTAGCTATATTGAATGTCTTGCATGACGGTTTTGGAAATCCTAAATACGCACCTTGCCCGTTATTGGTGAATATGGTTACCAGCGGAGATTTGGGCGTGAAATCGGGCCGTGGTTTCTACGATTATGGTCATGGAACCAAGGATTTGATAGTAGCGCCGGGTTTTGCTAAAAAGTAATTATCTTTGCACCCCCAATTTGGGCATAGTACACACTAATGAAATTATCGCAATTTAAATTTGAACTTCCCGAGGAATTGATCGCTCAGGAACCGCTCAATACTCGTCATGACAGCCGTTTGTTGGTTGTGCATCGCAAGGAAAGACGCATCGAACACAAAATGTTTAAGGATATTTTGGATATTTTCGATGAGGACGATGTATTTGTGGTAAACAATACCAAGGTTTTCACGGCACGTATGTATGGTCAAAAAGAGAAAACCGGGGCACAGATTGAGGTGTTTCTACTGCGCGAGTTAAATCACGAGTTGCGTTTATGGGATGTGTTGGTTGATCCGGCAAGAAAAATCCGTGTTGGTAATAAGTTGTATTTTGGGGATGACGATTTGGTGGCTGAGGTAGTAGATAATACTACTTCCAGGGGTAGAACCATTCGCTTTCTATTTGACGGTACAGATGAGGAGTTTGACCGTGTGATTAAGAAATTGGGTGAGACGCCAATTCCTAAGTACATTACCCGACCTGTTAAAGAGGAAGATGAGGCTTGGTACCAGAGTTTATTTGCTAAAAATGTGGGTGCTGTAGCTGCGCCGGCGGCTCAATTGCACATTACCAAAGAGTTAATGATGCGTTTAGATATTAAAGGGATACGTTTCGCTGAAATAACGTTGCATTTGGGATTAGGGGCATTCCGTGAGGTTGAAGTAGAAGATCTTACCAAGCATAAAATGGATAGTGAGTACTACCGAATTGATGAAAATGCCTGCAATATGGTTAATGATGCTATTCTTAAGCGTAAGCGGGTGGTAGCGGTTGGCGGCAGTGTGATGCGTGCAATGGAATCAAGTGTAAGTTCAACCAGTACTTTAAATCCTAGCGAAGGTTGGACCGATAAGTTTATTTTTCCGCCTTACGAGTACAATATTGCGAACGCGTTTATAACCAATTTGCATCAGCCGGAATCTCCGTTATTTATGATGGCTTGTTCCTACTTGGATCACGATTTCATTAACGAGGTTTATCAGGAGGCAATTAAAGAAAAATATCGCTTTTTGTGTTACGGCGATGCTATGTTGATATTATAAATTCGTTATTAATAATAAAAAGGGCTGGTACTCAATGTGCTAGCCCTTTTTTGTTGATTAATGCCCATTGTGAATATCGCCGCAGATGAATAACTTCGCCCAAACGATGGAGGATGCATTGTATGCAACGGTATAACAGTAAGGGCCTAATTTCGTCAAAAATCACCGTGTGGGTATGGATACTTTTGGTTTCTATACTCGTGTTTTCGTGCAAGGAAAGTGCGCAGCCTTGGGAGTCTTTTGGTGCGATAGTACAGGATACTAGACCCTTGCCAACATTCAATAAAATTCGGGTGCGGGGCAAGTTATTATTGTTTGTAACACAAGACACAACGCAACCTCTATCGGCCAATATCCTTTGGGGTGAGCATGTTTTGAAAGGGTTTGCCACAGAGGTTTCGGACGGTGGGGAATTGTTGATTGAAGATCGAAACCAAGTACGTTGGTTACGTAGATTAGATACACAGGCGGTTTGCACGGTAAATATTCATACATTGGAAAAGATCGTGATTGAGGATAATGTACAAGTAATAACCTTAGACACGGTGAAATCGCCGCAATTGGAAGTACAAACAGTATCCACACATCCTCAGTTATTGCGGGTGGATTGCGGACAATTGTTTGGTTTTATAAGAGGTACTGGGAATGTAGTGTTTGAGGGCAAGGGAGTTATTTTTTCCTGGAGTTGTGAGAAGGGCGGTGCAGTAAATGCGCAGAGGTTGGTTTCCGATGATGTATATCTATGGAATTTTACGCAGCGCGATGTATGGGTAAATCCACGTAAACAGTTTCAGGCCTTTTGCTACGGTTCGGGCAATATTTATTACGTGGAAGAGCCAAGTATTCGGTTTGAAAAAACGGAACAGGGTATTGGCCGCATCCTTAAATCGCCGTAAGTTTGGATCATGGTAATTGCAGGAATTGTATTGGATAATCCGGGCAGCTATTTATTGATGGCGGCGTTTGTGGTTGTACATATTGCTTCCTTGGGCGATGAAACTTTATTGGATCGGTGGTGCTTGAGTTCTTATTCGGTGAAACACCGCAATCAGTGGTACCGAATAATAAGTTCTGGATTTGTGCATTCCGGCTGGATACATTTGGCCTTGAATTGTTTAGGTATATGGTATTTTGGAACCTTAGTGGAGGATTTAGTGGGGCCTATTCTGATGGTGTTGTTTTTTATTCTCAGTGTGATTGGGGGGAGTTTTTACTCCATGCGGTTGAGGCGATTTGATCACGATTATCTAGCCGTTGGTGCCTCAGGTGGGGTAATGGGCCTGATGATGATGTCGGTTATGTGGGTTCCCACAGTGAAGTTGGGCTTATTTATCTTGCCAGTTATGTTGCCTGGATGGTTGTTTGCAGTGCTCATTAATTGGGCTTCGATGGTATTTAGTTTAACGGACGATAAACAGCGTATTTCGCACGAAGGACATTTGGGTGGTGCCTTTTGGGGGGGATTGATTGGTGCTATGGTGATGATGTTGGTTTTTAATATACTGGGGGATGTTGCTGTGGATAAATGGGAAGAAGGCATTGCGTTGGAACATTCGTTTGTGTCGATTTTAGGTCCGATTGGATTTAGCGTAAAGAACCATGAACTCTTATTGCGCTGGGTAGGAATGCGGTATAATTTCGATTACAGCATGAGCTGGGTCTTACTCTGGGCGGGAATATTACCTGTGGGTATATTTTGGTTGTTGCAAGAAATTCGGCCATCGATTTTCAAGAGGAAATGGTGGAGAAAATAAACGTCGAATCGGTTAAATCTGTATCTTTGCAGCCCGTTCAGAATTTTCAATGCCCAGTTGGTGAAATTGGTAGACACGCCATCTTGAGGGGGTGGTGACCGTAAGGTTGTGCTGGTTCGAATCCAGTACTGGGCACTTTCAATAATTCTAATCAACCATAGTAAAACGGCACCTTGGTTTGGTTCGCTTACCTTTGTGGTATGTTTGGCGGAAACAAATCCAAAATCATCAACGATCCTCTTCATGGTTTCATTACCTTTTCTGTTCCTGGGGTATACGAGGTGGTACAGCATCGGTTTTTTCAGCGATTGCGCAGAATAAGACAGCTGGGAATGAGCGAATGTGTATATCCGGGAGCTACTCATACCCGTTTTCATCATGCCTTGGGTGCCATGTATTTAATGACGGAATCGTTAAATATTTTGAAACAGAAAGGGATAGAAATTACCAACGAAGAATATCAGGCGGCTGTTCTGGCGATTTTATTGCACGATATTGGACATGGACCTTTTAGTCATACCTTGGAGTATACCTTGGTTCAAGGGATTAACCACGAGTATATTTCGGAGCGCTTGATGCAGGAAATGAATCGAGAATTTGGCGGGGCTATGGATTTGGCGATTTCGATATTTAAGGGTCAGTACCCAGAAAAACCCTTTTTAACCCAGTTGATTTCGGGGCAGCTAGACATGGATCGATTGGATTATCTCCTAAGAGATAGTTTTTATACTGGAGTAAGTGAGGGAATTGTGGGGGCCGATCGATTGGTGAATATGTTAAATGTACGGGAAGGCAATTTGGTAGTGGAGGAGAAGGGAATTTACAGTGTAGAGAAGTTCTTGGTTGCTCGGCGGTTAATGTATTGGCAAGTTTATTTGCATAAAACGGTGATTGCGGCGGATAATCATTTGGTGGCTATTTTACAGCGTGCTCGAGAACTGGCTAAAACAGGAAGTGCGTTAGGGAGCTATCAGCCATTGATGCATTTCTTATTTAAAGATGTGGTTTCCGGCGATTTCACCAACGAAGATTTGCAATTGTTTGTGCAATTAGACGATGTGGATATTTTATCGGCCATCAAGCAGTGGCAGTTTCATGAAGATCCGATATTAAGTAATTTAAGTGTTCGGTTGTTGCGAAGACAATTACCGAAAATCAAAGTACAGCTAGAGCCAGTGAGTGAAGCGATAGTTGCCATTTATCGGGCACAAGCAATTTCGTTGTTTGGGGTAGACGAGTCGCTGGTACATCATTTTGTGAAAACGGGCGAATTGGAGAACAACGCTTACCGCACGGATGGTGGAGGTATTCGTATCCTTCGAAAGAATGGGGAGGTAGTAGATGTTGCTGATGCCAGTGATAACTATAACTTATCGTCGTTAATGGATACGGTTAAAAAGCATTACGTTACTTTTTGGGAGAATTAGACCAAGGGGAGAATTAAAAGGATGAAGCAAGAGAAATTTGAGCGTAGAGACAGCAAGTTATCGGCTAAAAGCCACAATGCCTATAACAAAAATTATGCTACAAGCAACGGTAAAGGCGGAAAACAAGGGGGGAGTAAGTTTTCTAAAAACACGGGTTCAGAGGTATCGGCTAAAAAAGGGTTGGGGCAGCACTTCTTGGTTGATTTATCGGTGGCCGATGCTATTGGAGAGATTTTACCGGACAACTTGGATGCGGTATTGGAAGTAGGGCCTGGGATGGGTGTTTTAACGCGTAGATTATTACCAAGGTATTCTACCAAGTTATTGTGCGTTGAATTGGATAGGGAATCGGTTGAATATCTTTCTAAACAGGACTGGGCGGCTGGACTTTCGGTTAAGTACGGCGATTTTTTACAGTTGGATTTTTCTCAGTGGATAGGCAGTGAGAATACCATAGCTTCCGCAAAGTATGCCAACGGTGATCCATTGTCGGTGGCTGTTATCGGCAACTATCCCTATAATATTTCTACGCAAATTGTATTTAAGGTTTTGGAATGTGGGTATCCGATAGCCTACATGGCGGGTATGTTTCAGAAGGAAGTAGCGGTTCGATTATGTGCAGGGCCAGGCAAAAAGGATTACGGGATAACCAGTGTATTGTTGCAAGCCTATTACGATTGCGAGTATTTGTTTGATGTTGCTGATGTTTGTTTTCAGCCACCACCAAAGGTAACCAGCGGAGTTATGGTGGCGAAAAGAAAAAGCGAACTCCCGATGGTGGATTATGAACTATTTAAGAAGGTTGTGAAACTGGCGTTTAGTCAGCGAAGAAAAACGTTGGGTAATGCGTTAAAGCCGTTACAAGGAGAGAAGAATTCGTTTCAATTGATGGAGAAATTTTCGGCCAAGCGAGCCGAACAGCTCAGTGTGGAAGATTTTATTGAAATTACTAATACTTGGGCAAAATTATAAGCTGTTTTTTTTGTAAGCGATTGATTTACAAGAGATATAAAATTTATTTACCGCGTATTGCTTGGAAAATCAAAAATCGCATCGAATCATAAATAGCTTAATATCAATCAACTATGCAACAAATTAGAATCGTTCCATATAAATGAAGATGCTAAATTTCCTTAGAAAAATGTAGAGATAAACCCCTGAACATATTAAATTCGCGAACTGAAAATACCCTAAAAGGCTCTCAAAATGATGATATCCAGTCCCAAAGTTATTTCTAACTTATTGTTTAAGAGAATTTTAACGATCATCGTAGCGGTGGTAGCACCTATGTATGCCTTGGCACAATCTGCGGCCGGCGATGTGATTGAACCACCAAAAGAATTTGATCCAACCTCTTGGGATTGGGTGAGTATACTCATTTGGGTACTCATTGCCCTGATTGTATTGGTAATTGCTCGTGCTTTTGATATAGGAGGTTTGGCCGAATCCGTTACCGGAAAAAAGATTGCAAGTGCCAACCGTATTAATGCATGGGTTGGTATCATTGTGGTAGTTTTAGGATTAGCGGGGGTATTTTGGGAAATCAGTGAGCATGGCAAATATCTTTTGTTATGGGATGCTGCTTCTGAACATGGATCTACGATAGATTCTATGTTTATGTGGACATTTGGAATCACCTTTGTGGTGTTTTTGATAACTGAATTTTTGTTGTTCTATTTCATGTTCCGTTATCAGTACAATGAGAACAGGAAAGCGCATTATTATTTCCACAATAACAAGTTGGAGATGATATGGACAATCGTTCCAGCGATTGTATTAACCTTCTTGGTATTGCGCGGGTTTGATACATGGACAAAGATTACCTATCGTGGATCTGCGGATCACGAAGATTATAAGAAGGACCAAGAGATAGAAGTATTTGCTTATCAGTTTGGTTGGAAGGCTCGTTACGCGGGTAACGACAATAAATTCGGTGAGGCGAACTTTAATTTTATATCAGGTTCCAATCCTTTGGGTGTAGCTGTTGGTGATCAAGTAGATTCATTGGTGGTTCGATTAAATGCCCAGATTGCGGAATTAGAGACTAAGGTAAAGACCGTTAAGGATTCTGCTCAATTGTGGCAATCACAATTGGACAAATTAAATGCAAGTGGATTGGCTCAAGTTTATACAACTCAAGCTAAAGCGTTGCGTGAAAAATTGGATGATATACATAGTGGTGCTTACGAGGGTCAGATTGAAAAAGACTTACGTAGAAAGCAAACCAACTTAAAGAGAATTGCTGCTTATCGTGCGATGCCTGCGGTATTTAATAATGCGGGTAATGACGACAAGGTTACTACAGAAATCGTATTAATCAAGAACAAAGCGTATCGCTTTAAATTCCGCGCGAGGGATGTAATTCACTCTGCGTATGCACCTGAATTCCGTTTGCAGATGAACTGTGTACCAGGAATGAGCACTGTATTCCCATTTATACCTTCCAAGACAACGGCTGAGGCTCGTAAAACTAAGGGTAATCCAGAATTCGATTATTATTTGTATTGCAATAAAATTTGCGGAGCCGCGCATTACAACATGAAAATAAAAATAACTGTAGTTGAAAATGAGACTGAGTACAACACATGGTTGGCTTCTCAGGCTCCTTTAGTAGCTCCTGCAGTTGTAGAGGCTCCAGCAGTTCCGGCTACTACTGATTCCACCGCAAAACCAGCAATGGCAATTCGTTAAACTTCTCAAATTAAAAAAACAAGAACTTTGATATGAGCACCGCTTCGTTACATTCAGAGCACCACACCCACGATCATCACGATCATCATCACAAGGAGAGCTTCATTTCGAAGTACGTCTTCTCGATGGATCACAAGATGATTTCCAAGCAGTTCCTAATTACGGGAATTATCATGGGTATCCTTGGTATGACAATGTCTATGCTTTTCCGTTTGCAGTTAGCATGGCCCGATGAGCAATTCGGGATTTTGCAAACGCTATTGGGTAAGTGGGCAGTAGATGGTAAGCTTGATCCTAATTTTTACATGGGATTGGTTACCATTCACGGTACCATCATGGTATTCTACGTACTTACAGCTGGATTAAGTGGAACGTTTTCGAATTTATTAATTCCATTACAGGTTGGAGCTAGAGATATGGCTTCTCCGTTTATGAATATGCTAAGCTACTGGTTCTTCTTTATGAGTTCGGTTGTGCTTACCATCAGTGTATTCATTGAAACAGGACCAGCATCCGGTGGTTGGACAGTTTATCCTCCATTGAGTGCATTGGAGAAAGCGATGCCTGGATCGGGATTGGGTATGACGTTGTGGTTAGTTGCCATTGCGTTGTTCATTGTATCTTCCTTGTTAGGTGGTATTAACTATATTTCAACCGTATTGAATATGCGCACCAAGGGAATGAGCATGAATCGCATGCCATTAACTATTTGGGCGTTCTTCTTTACTGCTGTTTTAGGTTTACTGTCGTTCCCTGTTTTGTTGGGAGCAGCGTTATTTTTGATTTTCGACCGTAGTTTTGGTACGTCCTTCTACTTGTCTGATATTTATTTAGAGGGAGTAGGTGCATTAGAAAACATTGGTGGTTCACCGATTTTGTATCAGCACTTATTCTGGTTCTTGGGTCACCCCGAAGTATATATCATTTTAATGCCTGCATTGGGTATTACCTCTGAGGTAATTTCTACCAATGCTCGTAAGCCAATTTTTGGTTACACAGCGATGATTATTTCGTTGATGGGTATTAGTTTCCTTTCGTTCATCGTTTGGGGACACCACATGTTTATTACCGGTATGAATCCATTCTTGGGTTCGGTATTTATGATATTAACCTTAATTATTGCTGTACCGAGTGCGGTTAAAGTGTTTAACTATTTAACTACACTATGGCGTGGTAATTTGCGTTTTAATCCGGCGATGTTGTTCTCTATAGGTTTGGTAAGTTTCTTTATTTCTGGTGGTTTAACTGGGATATATTTAGGAAACGCCGCTTTGGACATACAGTTGCACGATAGTTATTTCGTAGTAGCGCACTTTCACTTAGTAATGGGTTCTGCGGCTATCTTCGGTATGTTTGCGGGTATTTACCATTGGTTCCCCAAAATGTATGGTAGAATGTTAAATCAGAATTTGGGTTATTTCCACTTCTGGTTAACGTTTATCGCTGCTTATTTGGTATTCTTCCCTATGCACTTTATGGGCTTAGCGGGTGTTCCTCGTAGATATTATATGTTCACCTTGGTGAAAGATTTTGAAATCTGGGGCGACACCAACAAGTTGATTACTGTTGCAGCTTTGGTAGGCGGATTTGCTCAGTTGTTGTTCTTATACAACTTCTTCTACAGCATGTTCCGTGGAAAGAAAGCAACACAAAATCCTTGGGGTTCCAATACCTTGGAATGGAGCACACCCGTTGAACATCTTCATGGTAACTGGCCTGGCGAAATACCAACGGTTTATCGTGGACCTTATGAGTATTCAAGACCGGATCGTGAGGAAGATTTCTTCCCACAATATGTACCTGATGAAAGTGCACCTGAAGTATTAGAACCTGTTAAAACGAAATCTGCTCCTCAAACCGAAGAGGTTAAGGAAACAGAAGAATCCACTGTATTCTTTGCTGCGATTAAGAAAGTTTTTGGCTTGAGCTAATCGTTAGGGATGTCCCTTAAAATAGAACAATTGTACAGACGAATAGGTCTTTTGGCCTGTTCGTCTGTTTTTTTGTTATTCCTTTTGGGCGGTCTAGTTAGAGCAACGGGCAGTGGGATGGGGTGTCCGGATTGGCCTAAGTGTTTTGGCTTATTGGCACCGCCTACTTGCGATTGCGACTTGCCACAAAATTATCAGCATTTATTTTTAGAACAACGATTAAAGAAAGTTGAGCGATTTGCTCGTTTTTTGGATAGAGTAGGAATGGAGGGAACAGCAGAGCGCTTGCGAACAGACCCTACCATTCGCGTTCCTGAGGAGTTTAATCCTTTAAAGGCTTGGATAGAATATATTAATCGTGTATTTGGTGTATTGAGCGGTTTGTTTGGATTGGCTTGGATTATTTTGGTATTTTATAGTAGAACGTTGATTCGTTATCGAAGTTGGGTAACTATAGGTTTTGTTTTTCTGCTATTGAATGCTTGGTTAGGGAGTTTAGTAGTAGCAACTAATTTGATTCCTGGAATAGTATCATTGCATTATCTATTATCGTTTGTTTGTTTGTTTGCCATGATTAAGGCGTTTCTTTTAAGCAGCGAAAATAACTGGGTAAGTAAACTTTCAGGGGAGGGTATATTGAAATCGGCAAACAGAAATAGGGCATTGATTTTTTGGATAGTTTCTTGGGTAATTGTGACCTTGGGTACTTGGTCTAGAGAGCAAACAGAGGTCTTGAAGAGCGCCGGTACATTGGTCGCTGAACAGGATGCAACTTTGAATCTTTCGGGCATGGGATTGGTGTTTGTAATCCATCGATATTTTCCTATTTTGTTGTTCTTGGTTTTATTATATTGGGTATACAAACAAAATAAGGATGGGGGTGTTCACTATGCGAGTCCTGAATTTGTATTAATGGTAGTTTCGCTAATTCAGATAATGCTGGGAGCTATTCAAGTGATTTACGTATTACCGATGTGGTCTCAAGTAATGCATATAGTATTTGGTAGCGCCTTTGTTACAATCGGGTTTATTTGGGCTATTTCGGAGCATCATCTATTAAAGAGTTATGGAAGCAGTAAAGCATAAATCAAGGATTCATATTCCAAGTTATTTACAGCTGATTAAGTTCAGATTAACGAGCACTGTGGCAGCAACTTCAGTGTTTGGGTATTTGATTGGCTGCAAGGTTAATGCCATCTCGGGTGAGATATCGGAGCGTTTTGATTGGATTGAATTATTAGCGGTATTGATTGGGGGTATGTTTGTGGTTTTTGCTTCTAATGGGATGAATCAAATTATCGAAAAGTCGAACGACGGCAAGATGAATCGTACCGCGGCTAGACCTATCGTTGAAGATAGAATTCCCTACAGAGATGCGGTAATTTTTTGTTGGATAACGGGAATATTGGGGATGATAATATTGAGCCTAAAGGCTCCATTTATTTCGGTGTTTATAGCGGGATTATCCCTTGTATTGTATGTGTTTGTTTATACACCGATGAAGCAGGTAAGTCCTTTAGCTGTGCTGGTTGGTGCTTTTCCGGGAGCTTTTCCTCCCTTGATAGGATATACGGCAATAACGGGAAGATTGGATGAAGTAGGAGTTTTGTTGTTTTTGGTACAATTCTTTTGGCAGTTCCCTCATTTTTGGGCAATAGCTTGGTTATTGCACGATGATTATTTGAAGGCAGGGTATTGGTTACTGCCATCTAAGGGGGGTAGAGATAAAAAGAGTGCATATAACATTTTGATTTATACCGTGTTGTTGTTTTTAGTTAGCATAATGCCAATTTATTATCAGGTAGCGGAACCCAAGGCGGGAATGATTGTCTTGCCGGTTGGTTTGATATTTATTTATTTTGCATATCGATTATTTAAGAGTCTTGAAATTGTGGATGCACGTAAATTGTTGTTTGCTTCATTTCTGTATACTCCCTTAGTGTTTTTAGCGTATATTATATTTTAAATTATGGTAACTGTAGCTCAAAAGAAAATCAAAGACAAAGCACCGTTGGTTGCTCCTGCCAAATTGAATATTTGGTTATTCATGTTGGCCTCTAGTATGTTATTCTCCGCCTTGGTGAGTGCGTTTATTGTGCATCAGCCGGATGCGAAGGCAAAGGCTACATGGACGATGTTTAATTTACCAACATATTTTTTATTTTCATTAATTATTTCCACGTTAAGTTCCATTACGATGTATTTGGCATTTAAGAATGCTAAGAACGACGAGTTAATAAAAAATAGATTGTATTTGGTGGTGACGTTAGCGTTGGGCTTACTTTTTTGTGTTTCTCAATACTTGGGATGGAATGAATTGGTAGCTATGAAGTTAACATTTGTAAATCCTCGACCAGAAGATATTTCGGCCTCGTATGTATGGATGATTACTGCGGTACACGTGGTACACGTATTGGGTGGAATTATTTTATTAGCGGTAGGAATTTTTAAATCATTTAAACTGGAAATTCACAAAAAACAATTGACTTTTATGTCGGTAACGCATACTTATTGGCATTTTGTAGGTTTGTTGTGGTTTATTTTATATTTATTCCTTTACTTTGCAAGATAGATTTACCCATGGCCAATAGTACGCAAGCAGCATTTGAAAAACAGCCTATGTGGGCGGGAGGACGTTCTCCCTTCAATGTTAGTTATGGAAAGTTAATGATGTGGATTTTCCTTTTATCGGATGCATTCACATTTTCGAGTTTACTGGTTCAGTACGGTGCACAGCGTTTTAGTAACGTAGTGAGTCCGGTTACTACAAAGTGGCCCGATCCGGCATCAATTTTTAACCATTTTCCGTTCATTCACGGAGTACACTTGCCATTGTTGTTTGTGAGTGTAATGACCTTTATCCTGATTGCTTCTTCGGTAACGATGGTATTAGCGGTAGAGGCGGGTCATCGCAACAGCAGAAAGGAAGTAGAAAAGTATATGATTTTAACCATCATAGGTGGAGCGATGTTCTTAGGCTGTCAGGCTTGGGAGTGGTACACATTCATCCATGAAGGTGCTCGATTGCATTCCAATATGTTTGGAATTACAGAACAGGGGTATGCGCATTTGTCTAAAATTGATTTTGGAGACCCATTCCATTGGGCCGATGGCGATAGAACAAATGGACCTGTTCCATTTGCAGCGTTGTTTTTTATCGTAACAGGGTTCCATGGATTCCACGTATTTAGCGGTGTGGTAATTAACGTAGTTGTTTACATAATGACTGTTCGTGGAGTATTTGAGAAGCGTGGTCACTATGAAATGATTGAAAAGGCTGGTTTGTACTGGCACTTTGTAGATCTAGTATGGGTGTTTGTATTTACTTTTTTCTATTTGATTTAATTGATTAATATTTATAGCTATGGAATTTCCAGTTAAACCGGGAGAATACGATGCAATGAACTATATTCCTCATACCGAGAGTCACGGTACTAAGGAATTATGGAAGACATTTTGGATCCTGTTGGGCATTACTATTTTTGATTTTATTATTTATTTTTGGTTAGATCCATCAGGTTTTAGAAACTTTATTTTCATTTTCTTTGGAATCGTAAAAGCGTATTACATCGTAGGGGCTTTTATGCACTTGAAACATGAGAAAATCAACTTGGCGTTGATAATCTTGGTACCCACTATTTTTATCATCGGTTTGATTATGGGATTACTTTATGAAGGTAATGCCATCACTTGGATGAAATAAAAATGGCCATAAACAAAACATATTTACGAAAGGCCGCGATTGCGGCCTTTGTTATTTTACCCATCATAGGGGTGTTACTTTTATCGAAGGCGGTATGGGTGCATCAGGAATTACCTTATTTGGGTGAGTCGTTTGTAAATCCAGACGGTAGCAAAACCTATCATACAGTTTCCGATGTGCAGTTAGTGAATCAGCATGGGAAGCAGATTGATTTATCGGATTTCGATTCATGTATTATTGTAGCCAATATTTTCTTTGCTACATGTCCCGAAGTTTGTCCGGAAATGAACAAACAAGTACAGGTGATCGCCGAAGAATTTCGATCCAATCCTACCGTTAAATTTTTAACCATAAGTATTGATCCAGAACACGATTCGATCCCTGTAATTGCCTCTTATGCGTCTGCATATAATGCGGATTTATACAAGAGGACCTTCGCTACGGGCAGGAAGTCCGTAATTTATGATTGGGTGTTAAATGATTTATTGTTAGCTACGGAGCAACGGGGAAGTGATTTTATACATGATGACAAGATTGTTATTATTGATAAGAATAGACATATACGGAGTATATTGGAGACTCGCGGAGCAACACTTAAAGATAAATTAGATCGAGTAAAACGAATTAACGACGATATTAACAACTTACTTTATGAATACAGAAAAAAAAGCTTGGATTAGCGACAAAGCCTTTTTCAGGTTGGTATTAATTGTTTCAATTGCAGTATTTGCGGTAGTGGTTTTATTGCAATATTTGCCTGCGGATTTAAGGCCGTCGGCTGATTTTGCCAAGGCGTTGCCCTTTACCAACGCTACAATCAATAGTATCGTAAGTATATTATTGATATTTGGACTGAGAGCAATTAAATCTGGCAATAAAGGTTTGCATCAGAAATATATGTTGGGTGCGTTTTTATTGAGTGGATTGTTTTTGGTGAGTTATGTGACGTATCACGTGTGCATGAGTCATACGAAGCATGAGGGTACAGGTATGGTATTGTATAGTTACTATGGTATATTATTAACCCATATAGTGTTAGCTGCAGCGGTATTACCTATGGTATTATACACCGTGTATTACAGTACAACGGAGCAGTTTGCTAAGCACCGTAAAATTGCGAAGATTACCTTCCCTATTTGGTTGTATGTTTCAATAACGGGTGTTGTTGTCTATTTAATGATTGCGCCCTATTATCCATTTAAATATTTCCCATTTTAATAAATACTGTATGAAGAAGTTATTTGTTTCTATCGTTTTGGTAACTTTGGCGAGTGTGGCTCACGCCCAATGTCCAATGTGTAAGACTGCGTTAACTTCCAACAGGGGGCAACAATCGTTGAGTAAACCTGTGGTTGGTAATGGTATTAACAAAGGAATCTTATTTTTATTAGCCACTCCTTATGTATTGGTGGGAACTGCGGGCGCTGTTTATTTTAATTATCGTCGCAAGCAGCGGTTGAATGGCAGATTATAAAAGAGCGGGCTTAGCTCC
>CANGWH010000035.1 GCA_947457565.1 Flavobacteriales bacterium | reverse complement strand
ATTGATGTGAGGATGGCCAATATGCAAAATTTGTGGTATACGTTAACCCATCAGTGGAATTTCGCTCGTGTAGTGAGATTGTTGATTGGTTTGTTAATTTTGTGGCAATCGATATTGAATCATGACGGTTTGATGATTTCGATGGCTGTGTTCTTTACATCCATGGCTTTGTTTACTACAGGGTGCTGCGGGGTGGGAAATTGCATGACGGATATCGACAAAACCGAACAAGAAACAAAAACAATACAATATGAAGAAATTAAATAAAATAGGTAGCCTGCTATTGGCTATAGGTCTTGCAGGCGTTGCCATGGCTGGTTGTGGGTCATCCACCGTGAGTAAAAAGTCCGATGATGTAAATTCAGCAGTTAGTTCAAGTGGAAATACAGAAACCGGAAATGCTGCGAATGCCTCTGGATCCGCAGCGGACCAGAAACCTGCAGTTGCTGGAAAAACCATTATAGTGGATGTTAGAACTGTGGAAGAATGGAATGGCGATGGTCATTCCGATTGCACAATTAATATTCCTCTGCAAGAATTTGAACAGCGTATGGCCGAATTAAAAGGTTACGGAAAAGTGGTTTTGGTTTGCAGAAGCGGTGGAAGAGCCGGAAAGGCCAAAGAGATGTTGGAGACTTCTGGGTATTCCAATGTAGAGAATTTAGGACCTTGGCAAAATGTGAAATGCCAATGATGAAATTTCAATAGGTACCATTTTAATTTCCCAAGGGATTTATGTGTGGTCCTAAATAAGATTAACATGTGTGGCCCTCCAAAAATAAATTGGTACAGAAAAACAAAGGCGAGTCTTCCCGATTCGCCTTTGTTTATAGTTTACCCTTAGGTTTTTTGTATATTTGTATTACGTTGAAGCATCGCATTTTTCTTTGGATTTGTATTTTTGCACTAACCCCTGCCAAGGGTTTATTAGGACTTGGCAAGTTGATGCATCATTATATCGAACACAAAGAGAAAAAGTCGGATTTAGGGGTTGTGGAGTTTTTATACATCCATTATGGATCTGAAATGCACGAAAAGGATGGTCACCCACAAACGGATCATCAATTACCCTTTTTAACGTTAGATGCAATATCGTTGTTGCCCAATTTAACCATCGGAGCTTTATCTTGCTCATTGATTCAGGATATCGGTTTTTTTCAAGAATTTGATTCTCCTATTACCCCCAATTTTGAGGGGTTGACCGGTGTTTGCAGCGATATTTGGCAACCTCCCAAGTTGGGATAATGCCTCGAAAACTGCCACGGAAAGTTTCATTAACGTTAAGAGTTCCGAATGTTGTATTTTGATATCCCTCAATGTGCAATATGGGGTCTCGTTAGTATCCTAACATAAACCCCAAGATGGTTAGGATGTAGAATCTAAATCGTTGGTTGTTAATTCAAGAAATTCCAAATCTAGGATTTCTTCGGTTTAAAAAATTCTGATGAACATTTAATGGAAGTGGTGAGTCTTCTCGAAAAAATCACAAAAAATCATGTTAAAAAAAATAATTTCTTACAGTGTAACGAATAAGCTAATAATTGCTTTTGGTGTATTAGCACTAATCATTGGGGGTGTTTGGCAGTTGACGAAACTCCCCATTGATGCGGTGCCCGATATTACAGACAACCAAGTTCAGGTAATTACTGTGGTTCCGTCGTTGGGTGCACCGGATGTAGAACGATTAATAACCGTACCCATCGAACAAGGGACGAGAAACATTGGAGGGTTGCACAGTATGCGCAGTTTTTCTCGTTTCGGTTTGTCGATTGTAACCTTGGTGTTCGATGAAGATGTGGATGTTTATTGGGCTCGACAACAAGTTTCCGAGCGATTGGTTGTAGTTCAACAACAGCTACCTCCGGGATTGGCAGTGCCCAGCATGGCTCCAATAACTACAGGTTTGGGAGAGATTTATCAGTATGTTTTACGACCTGCACCGGGGTATGAGGTTCGATATTCTCCCACGGAGCTACGGACTTTGCAGGATTTTGTGGTACGAAGACAACTGCGGGGTGTTCAAGGTGTAGCAGATGTTTCAAGTTATGGTGGTTTCCAAAAGCAATATGAGGTTGCATTAAATCCTGATAAAATGCGGCAGTTGCATATTGGTTTGAATGATGTTTTTACGGCGTTACAACAAGAAAACAATAATGCCGGTGGTACCTATATCGAAAAAGGTATGCAAGCATTGTTCATTCGAACCGAAGGGTTGTTGAAGTCCATACCTGAAATAGAAAATATCGTTATAAAACGTTTTTCTGGTTCCCAAATTATTACCGTTAAGGATATTGCTACTGTTCAGGAAGGTAAAGCTACACGGTATGGTGCTTTGTGTTATAACGACCAAGGGGAAGTAGCAGGTGCAGTTGTAATGATGGTGAAAGGGGGTAATTCTAGTGAAGTTATTAAAAACGTTAAAATTAAGATTGCTGAAATTCAGCAAATGTTACCCAAAGGCGTGATCATAGAGCCGTTTTTGGACCGTACAAAGATGGTGAATAATGCAATTTCAACCGTTGAGAAAAATTTAGCAGAGGGCGCCTTGATTGTTGTATTTGTATTGGTGTTGGTCCTTGGGAATTTGCGAGCTGGATTAATCGTTGCCTCCGTAATTCCCTTAGCCATGTTATTTGCGGTTATCATGATGAATTTATTTGGAGTTAGTGGGAATTTAATGAGTTTAGGGGCCTTGGATTTTGGATTAATTATAGACGGTGCTGTGATCATCGTGGAATCGATATTACATCAGTTATGGAAACGAGATTTGTTGGGAACCTATTCCAAAGAGCAACGTGAAGGATTAGTGGTGGATAATGCTGGAAAAATGATGAACAGTGCAGTGTTTGGGCAGTTGATTATTTTGGTGGTGTACTTGCCGATTTTTTCCTTGCAAGGAATTGAGGGTAAGATGTTTACGCCGATGGCTCAGACCGTTGCATTTGCTTTGGTGGGCGCATTTTTACTGTCTTTAACCTATGTTCCCATGATGTGCAGTAAGTTCATTCCGTTAATTCCTGGGAAATTTCAAGCCAAGAGCGAGCAAGTAATTCATGCGGTGGAATTATGGTTTATACCAAGGCTTCGTTGGGCAATGCATCATTTTAAATCGTTGATTTCTGTAGCGATAGTCTTGCTGATTATTTCCATTTATGGGCTTATGCAGTTGGGCGGTGAGTTTATCCCAGAGTTGGAAGAGGGTGACTTTGCTGCCGATACCCGAATTCTTACTGGAAGTAGTGTAAAAGCTACGGTGGAGGCTACTCAACGTGCATCGGAATTATTATTAAAATCGTATCCTGAAATTGAGAAAATCGTAACAAAAATTGGAAATGGAGAGATTCCCACAGATCCAATGCCGATGGAAGCTAGCGATTTAATGATTATTTTGAAAGATAAGAAGGAATGGACATCGGCGGATAATTATGATGATCTAGCGGAAAAAATGAGCAAAACGGTTTCGGTAATTCCGGGATTGTCGATTGGTTTTCAATATCCGGTACAAATGCGATTTAACGAGTTAATGACAGGTGCTAAGCAGGATGTAGTTTGTAAAGTATATGGAGATAATATGGATACATTAGCCAAAATCGCAAAAGTTATTGGTCATAATGTTTCAAGTATTGACGGGGCGAAAGATATCTACGTAGAACAAGTAGTTGGACAACCGCAAGTATTAGTTACCCTAAATCGGGATAAAATGAAAATCATGGGACTTCGAACCGATGAAATTAATAAACTGGTGGAAGCTTCTTTTTCTGGAGCCGTTGCGGGTAAGATTTATGAGGGCGAACGGCCGTTCGACTTAGTAGTTCGTATTGATGAAGTTAATCGAAATTCGGTGGAGGATATACAGGAAATGCCTATCACATTGGATAATGGGGATGTTATTCCATTATCCTCAGTGGCCGAGGTAAAACTCATTAATGGCCCCAATCAAATACAACGTGAAAATGCACAACGTAGAATCATGATTGGATTTAATGTTCGGGGAAGGGATGTAGAATCGGTGGTTAAGGATCTGCAATTAAAGTTAAAGAAGTTTGCATTGCCTACAGGGTATTGGATTCAATACGGAGGTAGTTTTGAGAATTTGCAACGCGCAAGAACCCGCTTAATGCTCGCTATTCCTGCTGCTTTATTGCTGATTGGTATACTGTTGTATTTTGCTTTTAATTCGATTGCCATCGCCGTTTTGGTGTTTTCGGCAATTCCACTTTCTTTAATCGGTGGAATTGTGGGATTGGTGCTCCGCGATATGCCATTTTCTATATCGGCCGGTATTGGTATGATTGCCTTGTTTGGGGTAGCTGTGTTAAATGGAATCGTATTGGTTGCTGAGTTTAAACGGCAAGAACTGGAAAATCCTAATTTGGATAGAGAATCATTAATTATTCAAAGTACAGCGAAACGTTTACGACCGGTATTGATGACGGCCTTGGTAGCAGCACTTGGATTTTTGCCAATGGCATTAAGCACTGGTGCGGGCGCAGAGGTTCAAAAACCATTAGCCACCGTGGTAATTGGCGGGCTTATTACGGCTACTTTATTAACGCTGTTGCTACTTCCTTCGATGTATTTGCGCATATCAATAAGGAATTCATCAAGAAAGGGATCCAATGGTGGAAATTCGGAATCTGCGAATACTTTTTCTCCCGTTTCAATAGGGTTATTAATCATTTCTATGGGTTTCTGTTCCACAGGATTTGCTGCCGCAAAGGAATTTGGTGTTTCGCAACAGATAGAAAAAAGTTTAAAGATTGGTGTAACGGAGGAGGATAGTCTATTGTTGGGGCTAACGGATATGCGAGATGTTAAACGATTGGATTTATCATCGGCTTTAACTATCGGAAAAGCGAACAATAAAGGTTTGCAAGTTGCGCAATGGAAAGAAAAGGCGGGTTTGGAACAAGGTAGTTATAAGATATCCGCACCCTCCGCGTCAATTACTTCGGATTTGGGGCAGGTAAATTCATGGTATGGCGATCAAAAATATGGTATTAATCAGACTTTATTTCTGCCAGGATGGTACCGCGCCGATTATCAACGCAGACAGCAAATTTCAGCGGAGTTTTCGAGAGAAAAGGAACTCATTGAATTGCGATGGGAAATCGGGGTGAAACAACTGTATCGAAAGTTAGAATTGGCACAATGGCAAATTCAGATGTTGAATTCCTTGGTTGAATTTAGTGAGTTGACCCTGCAGAAAATGCGCGATCGATTGCAATTGGGGGATGTTAGTCAAATGGATTTTAATCAAATGCAAAATGTACACGAGCAATTGATGATGCAGCGATCTAATTTTCTAACACAGTTGGTTAGCGATGCAATACATTTGGGTTGGTTGTTGGGTGAATCTTCGGCAGTAATTCCTGCTGAATTCAATGCAATGCCTACCAAATCAGAGAATAATTTGCCTCAAATTTATCTGGATGCTCAATTACAAAGATTGGTAAATTCGGTAATTAACCAAAATAATGATAAGTTCAATGCGGCTTCCGAAAGCAGTCACCCATGGCTGCGCTTAGAATTAGCTAGAGCAGAACGCATGGATTGGGAATGGCGACAAGCAAAGTCGATGTTATATCCACAAGTTCAAGTGGGATTTGTGAAGCAGAGTTTTCAGGGATTTATTCAGTTGCCTCAAGGGGATGTGTTTTATGATAAAAAACCCCAATTTTCGCAATGGCAAATTGGATTACAAGTACCATTGTTTACCACTTCCGTTCGGCAAGAAGCGAACTCAAAGCAATCCTTATGGAAGGCACAAATTTTACAAGCCGAGTACACAAAATCTGAAATAGATGCGGAATACAATAAATTGAATCAGCAAAAAATCAATTTAATCGGACAATTGGATAGATACCAAAACACATTGTTGCCGAATTCTGTGCAAAGTTTTGATATTGCTAATTTCCAATTATCGGTAGGCGCGATTTCGGTGTTTCAGTGGGAATTGTTGGTTCGTGGATTAACACAAAATTATTTGGATTACTTTGGATCTATTCAAGATTTGTCTTTTACACAGTTAATGTTAACGTATTATAAATCAAATTAATAAAAATGAAAATGTTCAACATAAAAAATGGTTGTCTGGTATTGCTAAGTATTGTAATACTGCAGGCGTGCGGCAATAAAGAAGCGATGAATGTTACTTCGGAAAGTCATTCTAAATCCGAAGATTCAATGGATTTAGGGATTGTATTGTCTGATTCGCAGCAAAGAGTAGCCAAGATTAAATTGGCGAATATGGAGCAGCAAAAACTAGGTGGTTCAATACGGTTGGTTGGCGAAGTGGTTGCGGCACCAACTGGGTTTGAATCGGTAGTGGTACCGGTAGGCGGGATTATCCAATCCATTAAAGTAAAACCCGGGGATCAAGTGAAGTTGGGTCAAGTATTGTTTACTTTAGCCGGTTCCTCTGTGATAGAATGGCAGGAGCAATACTTAGAATCGGCCCAACAATTGAAGTTGATGCAAAGCAATTGGGAAAGAGACAAACAGTTGTTTGAAAAGAGAGCGATCAGTGAGAGGCAATGGCAGGAATCCCAATCTCAATTTCAAATAGCGGATTCGAAATACAAGGCTTTTAAAGCGAAATTGGCTTTGTTAGGAATATCTACTACTACGATGGGGAATGGTAATATTCAGTCTGTAGTTAGTATGCGATCTCCTGCGGATGGAATGGTGGAAAAGGTGGCTTTGAATCAAGGAGATTTTGCAAATTCGGACGCAGTGGTTATTCGACTTACAAAACCATCGGCTCAACAATGGGTTATTCGAGCTTTACCGCAGGATGTAGATATGTTATCGGTAGGGAATCGTTGCGTTTGCACTTTTGTAAATGGAAAGTCTGTAGAAACAAAAATTAGTTCAATGGCTTCGGAATTGGGAGCTAATAATTTAATAAATGTTTATGTTCAGTCGATCTTAGGAAAGGGATGGACGCCTCGATTTGGCAGTAGCTTTTCGGCTCAAGTATATCTAAATGATCAACAAAATTGGGTATTGCCTACCGCTGCCGTGATTGAATCGGATGGAAAAAAATATTGCTTTGTTTCTGTAAAATCCGGAGTGTTTCGTTTGACAGAAATTGAAACCTTGGGTTCGGCTGATGGATTTTGGATTATTAAAAAGCCATTAAACGATAAAGTTGTAATGGAAGGTGCCTATTGGATTTGGATGCAAATGAATCAGTCTGAAGAGTAGACGGTGTTTCAAAAAGAGGTTGTCTGGGATGTGTTTATTGGTGGGCTTATTGAGTTTTTTTGGCCAGAAGTTCCCAAGACCAAACTCCCAGTTTATGAAGGCGATATCGCAAGGCAACGCCCAAACACCCTAAGCCATAAACGGCGGAATTCTTTAAATTAATAGAGCTGGCTTCGGGGAAGTATTTGGTAGGGCAACTTACCTCGCCTATTATATAACCTGCATTCACGGCTTGTGCCATTATTTGATTATCGAACAAGAAGTTATTGGAGTTTAGTTCCCAGAGGGTATTCTCCAATACTTCTTTGGAAAATGCTCGGTAACCGGTATGGTATTCGCTCACGTGTTGGCCCATTAGGAGATTTTCTATCCAAGTGAGGATTCTGTTAGACAGATATTTTATCATGGGCATTCCACCTTCGAGTGCACCAACGCCCAAAATGCGGGAGCCTAAAACCACGGGGTATAACCCTGTTGCAACCATGTGGGCCATGGCGGGTATCAATTTAGGGGTATATTGGTAATCGGGGTGTAGCATGATGATAATATCGGCTTGTAGTTCTAGTGCTTTGCGGTAGCAAGTTTTTTGATTTCCACCGTAGCCGAGGTTTTTTTCGTGTTTTATTCGATGTTTAATGCCTAGTTTTTCGCCCAATTCTAAGGTTTCATCGCCTCCGGCATCGTCTACCAAGACTACATCATCCACAACATCCATGGGGATTTCTCGGTAGGTGCGCTCCAATGTTAGTGCCGCATTATAGGCCGGAAGTACCACTACAACTTTTTTCCCATGAATCATTCAGCGAAAATAACCAAGGATAAGGGTAAATTTGCATTTGCTTTTTGGAGCATGTACGATAATCATGAAAAATACGTTCAATTTATTGCGGTTTGTTTCTCATAGAACCCCATGGAGGTTGAACTTGAGTTTGTGGTTGTTTGGGTTATCGTTGATTTCTTGTCTTGATGCACAGAACAATGATGTAAAAATGCCGGAGGGTAGTTTGCCGATGTTAAACTACATTCAGTACGGAGATTCGGCCTCAATTGTGCAGTGGAATCAGCGACGGCAACAATCGGAATTGCAGGGATTGTCATTGCAGATCTTGCATATTGGGGATTCTCATATCCAAAGTGGAGCCCTTACGTTGATTGTTCGTAAGCGATTGCAGCAGGTATTTGGTTCGGGTGGTTTGGGCTTGATGTTCCCCTATTCGGCGGCAAAAACGTATACTCCTCGAGGATACAAAACCCGATATTCGGGAAAGTTTTTATTTGCCAAGAGTTTTACGCTGCCGCCAAAACTTCCATTGGGTTTAATGGGTGCTACCGTAAAAACTCAAGATTCTTCAGCCTCTTTGCGCTTTATAGATTTGCCATCCCAGCCATTAAATTCGAGTTATATAGTTGAAGTTTGGGCGGATGGTTCGGATTCAATGTTTCAATTAGAAGTAAAGCAAGGCAAGGAATGGAAGAGGCTACAACCGGTTGATAAATCGCCATTTTATACCCAGGCGGTGCCTATAGAAGAAGTGAGAATTTTATCGGATACGTCTACCGATGGGGTAGAGTTGGTAAATCGTGAGTTGCCCGTTTCTACTATATTTTTTGAAGATTGGAAAGTATATCGAGCCGTAGTACCGGCTGCTGATTCGGTGGTAATTCGTTTTCATAAGACTTCTGAAGTTCAGCGGCAAATTGAAATTTATGCTGTTAATATTTTTTCAGTGGGGCCCAATGAAGTGGATTCGGGGTTGTTGGTTGCCCAGCCTGGAGGGCTGTTATATCATACAGCAGGAATGGGTGGGGCCCGTTTTGAATCATTGCTATATGCCTCGCTACTTCCTCAACAGTTGCAGTATTTAAATCCGCAGTTTGTAGTGTTGGATTTTGGTACCAATGATATTGCTCCTTTGCTAAGTTTTCCTGATAAATTGCGTGAGCAGATAGAATTATCGGTAGATATTGTACAGCAAGCGTTACCCAATTCTTTGGTGATGTTGGTTACTCCAATGGATATGGAATTTAAAGGTAATAAGGTGGTACATACCTATCCATTATCCATCATGATGAAGGAAATTGCTCAGCAGAAGGGTTGTCTACTATGGGATTTTTACTGGTTAGCAGGGGCAAAAAATTCCTTACCAAGATGGCAGTCTGCAAAAAAAGTTTCCACCGATGGGATTCATATGACCGAGCCGGGTTATTGGTTGAAAGGGGATTTGTTAGCCTCCGCGATGTTGGAGTTTTTTTCCATAGTGAATACAGGGGAATTACCGGCCGAGCGCTGGCTTAATGAAGATTCCGTTTGGTTAGTTTGGAATGGCATATTATCGAACAAGATGAAACGAAAACCTGCTATTTCGGCGAATGGGAATGTTAATCGAGCTTCCATGGTAACTGGCACCTCTACGGCTTCTTCCGGTAATAATAATGCGCTGTCCAATCAACCAAAGAAAACGATAGTTGCCTCCAATGGTACAACTGGAAATTCCTTGAATCCAAAGGGAATCAATCCTATTCAACAAGAATCCAAAAAGCCGTCTTCCCCTACGGTTGCAAAAGGTTCAAGCGCAAATCCTAAGCTTTCGCCATTTTTAAACCCTCAAGCAGCCATTGCTCCTGTAAAGAAAACCCCCAATGCAGCGGTTGTTGGAGCCAATAAATCGAAGGTGGTTGAGAAAAAAATGAGGCATACAGTGAAGCCCGGAGAAGATATCTTTGATATTGCCTTTGAGTTTGGCGTTACAGTAGCTCAAATAAAACAATGGAATGGGTTAACGTCCAACAGTGTGCAACCGGGTAAAGTGATTGTGATTGTTAAATCGGCGCCCATCGGCCCTCGTCGATAATTATTTAAAGAGATTAAAAAATATTGTACATTCGTTTGGTTGAAGTTAAAGGTAGAACACTGTTGAATCAATAAATTTTATAAAAATCGCTATGCTGCAGAGATTCAATTCGGGACTGATGGTTGGGATATCGGCTATTTATCCGCTGGTAATGAGTGCACAATCAACGGTTACTGTATCTTCAAAAATTCCAGGTTCTAGTTTGACCGGTAAGAATTTAACTGCCTTTGCCATTACTGAAGATAAACACGCCACCGTGGATAGGAAATTTGTATTGCAGGAGATAAACGGGGAACTTCCTGTGGTAGTTTGCAGTGCAAAACCAGAGGTAGCGGCGTCCATAAATAATTATTTGTACGAATCGCTGGTAGCAGACGAGTTGGATGGGGTCTATGGGGATGAGGAACCTAATGGGGATGAGGAATTTGCTGCCCCTGCCTTGGATATTTCAACAGATAGTGATAGTGCTTCCATGGCATCAACCAACTTGAGGATTTACGGAGAATTGGATTTTTATGGAGTGGCTAACAGTCAATCGCTCGTTGGACTAACTGTGTTTTACGAAACAAATTCGGGCCTTGGAATATCGAAAAATCCATTGTACACGGAACGAAATCATTATATTTTTGATGCTAATTCGGGTGCTGCGGTTTCGTTTGATGTATTGGCTAGATTGTTGAATTTTACATCCGATGGTTTACAAGAACGAATATCTTCGGCGTACAGTTTTGCGGTTGAAGAGGCATTGAAACAGCCTTGTTTGATAGAAAATACGGATATGGCTGGTTTGTTGAAATTAAATCAGCAATTGAGAAAGTCGGATTTTCAGGCCGATGAGTTTGTGCGGTCAGTTCCGGTTTACTTGAAAAATGAGTTGTTGGTATTTGATCGACCATTATTGCCCGATGCGTATAAAGCGTGCGATCCCATGGGCGTTGTGATACCCCTCAAATAATATAATTAACCCGTTGATTTTGATGAAATATTCGACCAAAATGATGGTATAATTGATTTTGCCTGCCTACTTTTGATTTATGGATTTAACCACAATTATAATTGGTGTTTTAGTACTGTTGCTGTTAGCGATGTCAATCACCACCGTTCAACAAGGAACCGTTTATGTAATTACCATGTTTGGTAAATATCAGCGAATCATGGCGCCGGGGTTGAATTTTAAAATCCCATTGTTGG
Organism: Flavobacteriales bacterium; assembly: GCA_947457565.1. Taxonomy (GTDB): domain Bacteria; phylum Bacteroidota; class Bacteroidia; order NS11-12g; family UBA955; genus JAGKXC01. The sequence goes on along the minus strand of CANGWH010000035.1, from coordinate 10,205 downwards.
AAGTGGTGTATCGGAAAGTTTCTGTACAAAATCGATCTATTGAATTGGACTTCCAAGCCATTACTCAAGATCAGGCCAATGTTTACTTTAAAGCGATGTTGTTGTATTCTGTTTTTGATAACCAGGAGCAAACCGTAAAAAATGTAGCGTTCAAATTTGTGAATGATCGAGATTTTATGACGGCGTTAATTCGCACAATTGAAGGTTCGGTTCGTGGTTTTGTGGCTACAAAAAAACAAGCAGAAATATTATCGTTGAGAAAGGAAATTGTAGAATCGGTGAAGGATAGTATTGATAGTGTTTTAGAGAGTTGGGGCTACCATTTGCTGGATTTGCAATTGAATGATATCACTTTTGATGACGTGATTACTAAGTCGATGGCACAGGTAGTAGCTTCTTCTAATTTAAAGGCTGCCGCGGAGAATGAAGGGCAAGCGTTGTTAATTACGAAGACTAAGGCTGCCGAGGCCGAGGGGAATGCGATTAAAATATCGGCTGAAGCGGAAAAGATTGCGGCACAATTGCGCGGTGAAGGGGTAGCATTATTTAGAAAAGAAGTGGCGAAAGGACTTAGTGATGCTGCAACTCAGATGCAGGGCGCTAATTTAGATTCTTCATTTTTATTGTTCAGTATGTGGACGGAGGCCATAAAGAATTTTGCTTCAGAAGGCAGTGGTAATGTGATTTTCTTGGACGGGTCTACCGATGGTATGAATAAAACGATGAAACAAATGATGGCCATGATGGCCACGGATGAATTGGATTTATCCGATAAGAAAATAAAGAAATAGGTGGAACGTGGCTGGTATTATTGGCCCAACTTTATTAATGAGGAATTAGCTACTCGTTGGTTGTGCGATTTGCGTTCGAATAGTGCTTGGGTTCAAGGTAGTATGCGAATGTATGGTAAAGAGCTGTTGTTTCCTCGATTGATGGCTTGGTATGGAACTGAAAGGTCATCGTATCGTTTTTCGGGCAAAACCTATCAGCCTAATGCATTTACCCCGTTGTTAACGGAGATTAAGGATCATGTAGAACAAGCATTGATCTGCCATGCGGAATTTAGCGATAAGCTCCCAACGCAGGGGTTAAATTCGGTGCTGTTAAATTGGTACAGACAGGGTCAAGATTCCATGAGTTGGCACTCCGATGATGAGCCGGAATTGGGGTCAACGCCATTCATTGCATCCCTGAGTTTAGGGGCTTCGCGTTGGTTTCATATCAAACCTAAAAACAATAGAAGTATTAACGGGAAATTTGAGGGGGAGGAGGGTAATTACTTGGGCCACGTCAAGAATATAGATTTATTTGGAGACGCTCAACCCAAGCAAGAGGTTAAATTACAGAAAATATACTTGGAACACGGTTCTTTGTTGCTAATGTTCGGCGATTTTCAGCGAAACAATGTTCACGCATTACCGAAAACAAAACAATTGGTTTCAGACCGAATAAACTTAACCTTTCGGACCATTTTTCACCATGAATAGTTGGGTGCTGTTCTCGTGCGCTATTAGAAGCTGGAAAAAATCGAGGGTGATTTGTAAGGCTAACAAGGGTTTAGTTTGGTTAGTTGCGTATGTTTGTACGCTCTCATTGTTTGCTCAAAATGGGCCAGGTTTTAGCATTGATACTTACTTGGATTCTGCCAAACGCGCTTGTTTACGATTTAAGCCGAAAGATTCAGCGGGTATAATTGGCCTGCCATTCTCTTATTATTCGCCAAGTCCCGGAAGCGATGCTATGTTTTCTGAGTTGTATTATTGGGATTGTTTTTTTACCAATAGGTATGGATTGTTAACCTCAGGATCTGATCAGGATATTCAGATGGCAACGAATCATGTCAATAACTTGATTTACTTGATCCAACGATTTGGGTATGTGCCCAATGCTAATCGTTTTTCGATGCTCAATAGAAGTCAACCCCCTTTATTATCCTTAATGGTGAGGGATATTTATATGAAAACTGGGGATGTAAACTGGCTTGCATCGGCCTTGATTGCGTTGGAACAAGAATATCGATTTTGGATGCAGCAACGCTCAGATTCTATAAAAATTGGAAGTCGAACCGTAGTTTTGAACCATTATGGACATCATGCCCAATCTACGTATTTAAAGCATTTTTTTCGAATAATTAGCCAACGATTACAATCGTCAGTGGATACTGCTGTTGTCTTAGTTGATTTGGCGTTGACCCCTGGTGCTGTAGCTAGTTCAGATACTATTGCAATGGCGGCACACTGGTTAGCGGAAGCCGAGAGTGGCTGGGATTTTACGCCGAGATTTCAGGGGAGATGTGAGGATTATTTTCCGGTAGATTTAAATGCAATTTTGGCTAATTATGAACAGAATTTAGCTTGGTTTTATGGTCAATTACGCTTATTTGCAGAAGATAAATCGGAAAAAGAACACTATACGAAATCTATTAATTTTTATCAGCGGGCACTAAAAGATCGAATATCGGCAATGAATCACTGTATGTGGAGCACAACGGCAGAGGTTTATTTGGATTATGATAAGAACAATAGAGTTCAATCTGCGGTGCTGTCGGCGGCTTCGTTTTTTCCTGTATGGCTTTTCCCTGATGGAAAAGAATACGGCTGGTTGGGCTGGAGAAGCGCGGGTAAACTATCGAAAACGGCGTCTTCAACGCTGATTCAATTGATTCAGGACGATTGTGTTATGCCGTTATTGAAATCAAGACCGATGCGTTATCCAACGCAGTGGAATTTCGGGAATGTGTGGGCCCCTTTTCAAGCGATTGCCATTGAAACAATTTCAACGAGTTTCCCCGCTGATTATCAGTTTTGGAAAACGTATGTTGCCAATGCATTTCGTACTAAAGTGGAGCAAGAATTTCAGCGCTCAGGTCAATTGAAAGAAAAATATTCAATTTTCATGGAACAGGTTTCTGAAGAATATTCAACACCGCCCATGATGGGGTGGACATGGTCTGTGTATCGATGGATAAAATTAAGCCAATATTGATGTTGTAAATAAGAGAATAATAAGTAATTTCGAATAAGGAATGGTTCCCAAATTGGAAATAAATTGTTCATCGATGCGTAGCGTGAAAAGATGTTTCTTGCAGATGTTGTTATTACTTTTGGTAGTTGTCTCGTCTGGGAGAAATGCAGTAATTGCCCAGCCCTGCGGCAAAACCAATACCATTGGTGGATATGCAATTCCAACAAAGTGCTTTGAAATAGTGAGTATTTTGGTGGATGCTTGTGATGGTTCCAACGAGGGTCAGAACGAAATGATTCGCTTGGTAGTTGGCAGTAAAACATTGGCTCCGGGGTTGTTGTCCGTGCCTCCTTTTAAATCGGGTAGTGTAAATTGGGGTGATGGTGCGCAAAATCAGTTTTTAGGGTTTAGCGAGGGAAATGCATCTTTAAAATCCAAAATTGATAAATTAAATGGACGGATTGCAGCCGCAGGAAATTGTGGGTACTTGATATTTGTACCCAATTCGGGAAGGGTCCCTCAGCGGAGTCAGGCATTAATAATAACCTCAGAATCGTTTAATCCCGATGCCCAGGATTTTTCGGATTTACAGGACACCTTGTATGTAATTGTTCAAAAATCAGGAAATACTGCGGGACATTTTGTGAATTTTGGTGCCCCGGCTACTCGCGAATTTATTTTGAACTACAACGGAGAATGCAACGATACAGTGGCCTATGATCGCGGAAAATTGGTGAAAATCAATGGTAGTAATGGTGGAGAAGATGGTGCGGTGGTTGATTTTGATTACTCTGGAAAGGCAACCTATACCAACTATGGTTGTAGAGTGCCGGCACCCAAAATTACAGTTTATATCTCCCCCTTGTTGGCGGTTCCGTGTGGTAAAACCGTATTTGATTTGAAAGGACTCGTTAAAGGTACCAATTGCTTTCAATGGAAGTTAGAAAATGCTAGTTTTGGGTATTTTGATAAATCAACGGAATTGAATACTCGCTTAACCATAAAGCCTAGTTTTTCAGGGAGATTAAGGGTGATTTTACAAGCTTGGGGGAGTTGTTCTATCCCGGTTTCGGATACTTTGCTGATTGATATTGAAGAGATACCCGTTTCAGACTTTACCTTGGACTCCTCGGCAAAACCCTTGTATTGTTTTCAGCGAACAGACAAATTGGGCAACCAATGGAAATGGAGTGGTGGAAATTTCACAAAGGACACTGCTTTTTCGGCCGTTTCCTGGTGTGATTCTTTTGCTGTAGGTAAGCATAAGATTTGTTTAGAGGTAATCGGTAAATCGGGCTGTAAGGATACCCAATGTTATGAATTTGTAGTATCTAAGGAGCCTGTTGTTCCCAAGGAACCCTATTTAAATTTAGCAAATGTGTTTACTCCCGGTGAACCCAACGATGGTAAAAACGATGTTTGGCGATTTCCCCATCATGGCGTAGCAGCGTTTTCCATCAGTGTTTATAATCGATGGGGACAGCTGGTCTTTGAATCAAAGGATCCCAACGTTGGTTGGAATGGTAAGGTTTTGAATACAGGTGCAGAATTGCCTGGTGGTACGTATGTATATTCGTTGTCTTATCGATTAATAAACACTACGGAATTAGTAAAGAATAATGGCGTGGTGACGCTTATTCGATAAGCTCCCTTCTTTCCAGTCTATCCCAGTTTTACGGATTGGGTCATAATGTTTGAGTAAGGAATTTTAAGAATTCTGATTTCAATTCGGCATAAATTATTTTGAAAGTTTCTATTTCTTTCCTAAGTTCCGCATGGTCCTCGGTTTTACGATGGTCAGTTGCTACATTATTGGCCCTAGCAATTTCAGCTATGGTTATTTCTGAATGATGAATCAGGGATCGCAACTCATCAATTACTTCTTGTTGACGGATGAATTGGTTTTGAAAACGCTCTACTTGTTGCATCACCTCTAATTTGGTGTTTGCGATTGCTACTTCTTCCAATCGATGCACGAAGGTTTTTATTTCAATGGCTGCGAAGTCTAATTCTGCAATAAAAGTGCGATGTTCATCGTGTAATTCGCTTAGGTATTTTTTAGTGTTTTCCATAGACCCAAAGGTCTTTTTTAATAGTTCATTTTTGGCTGATAATTCTCAGCGGTGGGGATGATTTTTGTCAGGGTGAAATTGGTGTTTATTTCTTATTTTATAATGATTTATGGGTATGATAAAAATCATGGATGTATCGATGGGGTGGTAGTACATTCGAATAAAAATTATTGATAATGCGTATGAAAATTTCATCAAATATGGGTAAAACAGACCGTTTGTTGCGGTTGTTGGTAGCCTTAGTAATAGGGGGTTTGGTTTATTTCGATAAAATTGATGGCCCCTTGGGTAATGTATTGTTGTTGTTGGCCGTTGTATTTGCAATAACCGCTTTTTTTCGCTTTTGTCCGTTATATGTTCCATTTAAGATGGATACCAGGGAAGATAAAGCGGATAGGTAATTCCGTGAATTAAGTAGTAGTAGTTGCAATTGAACCATCGAGGAGGTGGGTTGTTACTATGGTGTGAAATCTCCCGATTTTATTGTAGTTTGGTTTAAACGAGATATTCGTTTAACGGATCATGCGGCGATTAGTTGGGCTATTAAGCAGGGTGTCCCGGTGTTGTTCCTGTATATTCACGAACCTTCGGTATTTAAATCGGTGCATTATAGCGTTAGACACGAGCGATTTGTATGGGAGGGAGTGAAAGATGTTCAAGATTATTTGGAGGGGATTGGAGGGCGTTTTTACGCGGTTGAATCGGAGGTAATTGACGTATTTAACTATCTATGTACCTTGAATCAGTTGTATTGGGTGGTTAGTTTAGAAGAAATTGGTGTTGAGATAACCTATGCTCGGGATAGGATGTTAAATGATTGGTTTGCGGATAAGGAATTGTTGTGGGCTGAGATTCCGTATTCTGGTATTCGAAGAGGGTTGAAAAATCGAAAAGATTTCAATACCTACTGGTATGGATATATGTCTCAAATTATTGAAAATCATTCCTTTGATAAGTTAAGTTGGTGGTTGAACGAGGATTGGGACAATTGGGCGCAGCAGCGATTGTTTAAGGAAGTGAACAGGGAGGTTGGGATTGTACAATCAGGGGGGTATAAGAATGCTCAACGCTATTTAAATTCCTTTTTTCAACGCAGGATTGCGCGGTATATGCAAAGTATTTCAAAGCCTGAATTAGCCAGAGTAGGTTGCAGTAGATTAAGTGCTTATTTGGCTTGGGGTCATATTAGTTTACGGGAAGTGTATCAATGGCAAGCAATTGAATCGAAAAATTCTCCGTGGAAAAGGAACTTTACTCAGTTTGCTTCCCGTCTGCGTTGGAGGGAGCATTTTATTCAGAAGTTTGAAAGTCAGTGTAGCATGGAGTTTTTGCCCATCAATTCGGGGTATCGCAATTGGCAATTTAATAATAATGAGTTGCATATTACGGCTTGGAAAGAGGGCAGGACTGGAGTCCCATTGGTTGATGCTTGTATGCGAAGTTTGGTAACTACGGGGTATTTGAATTTTCGAATGCGAGCTATGTTGGTTAGTTTTTTTACGCATTATTTAAATGAGAGTTGGGAAGTGGCGGCGGAACATTTGTCGAAGCAGTTTTTGGATTTCGAGCCGGGTATTCACTTTCCCCAGATTCAAATGCAGGCAGGGTTTACGGGTACCAATACGTTGAGAATATACAATCCAACCAAACAAGCAGAAGACCATGACCCGGAGGGGTTTTTTATTAAGCACTGGATTCCTGCGTTAGCACACGTTCCAGTGCCTAAATTGTTTGAACCATGGACATTAACGCAGGCGGAGCAGATTTGGTATAATGTGCAATTGGGATTAGATTATCCCTTGCCTATAATCGATTTAAAAACATCGTATACCGAGGCCAAAGATCGTTTATGGGGTTGGCGAAAGAAAAAGGAAGTGCAGGAAGATTCTGGGCGAGTTCTTGAGCGATTATCCTTGCCTAAGCGGAAACGTAAAGAGATTTGATGTTATTTTGAATGTCAATTTGGGCATCATCGGCTTATACTTAAACATCAAGCTGCTGTAAAGTCACTTAAACGAAAAAATCCCCCACCGGTGGGTGAGGGATTTTTAGGGTTAACCCAAGGGCTAACGCTTATGCTATTATTTTGATATCGAATTAAAACGTACGAACAGGTCTAACGTTGATTTTGCTTGTCCGAGCATAAGGACGAGCTCCTGAATTGCCTCTGCTAAATACGAAACAAATAGCACTTTCAGGAGTAACGTGGTTAGTAGATGTCCAGTAAGCAGTCTGAAGAAAACCACCTAAGTTTTGGCTAAATAAGTTATCGTTGCAAGCTTGTAATTCGTCTTTTGTTGGTAGGCGCCAATCGGTAAAATCATAATTTGGCCCTTTAACTACCATGTCATCCACGGCTTTCTTTGCATCGGCCCATGTCATTTGTTGAGGTAAGTCTTGTCCAGCTACAATCAAACCTGATTTTCCATCGGTGTTCAATTTTACGATGATTCCACCTAAATGTTCTTGACCTACAGCTAAAGGCTTTGCAGCGGTTGTAGTTGTAGCAGGTTTGCTAGTGTTTGGTTTTACTGTGCTTCCAGAAGTAGTGCCAGTGGCACCAGTAGTTGGTTTCGCAACCGTTGTGCCAGTTTTTGGTTGTTGAGCTGATGTAGGTGCACCTGGATTCTTAATCGTTTGTGCTACTGATACAGTAGACCAAAGTAAACCCAATCCTAGGGTTAACATTGTTTTTGTTTGAGTATTCATATTGATTTTTTTTGCTGATTAATTGCAATTTACATACCAAATTTTAAAAAATACATGCCTAAAATTTGGTATTTTCTCCATATCGGAAAAAATATATGAAATATCCTATCTTAAAATTAAGATTGACTGTTGGAAATTACTTCTATTGGTAAGAATATATGATCCAGCATTTAAGTCGTTAATAGGTAGCTCAATGTAGGATTCTCCATGGGCTTTATAAATCTTGCAAACCATACTTCCATGCACAGAGTGCAAATATAAGGGTTGGTCTAATATCATAGAAATGCTGGTTTCACTGAGGTAAACTTTAGGATTTTCTGGACTTAAGCATAGGGCATTGGGTCTATTGTAAGTATCAAACTGTTTCATTGAATTTGGTGTTTTGGTCTCAAAATCATAAAACGATAGGGAATCACTAATAACTTTATTTACCGTATTAATGATTTGATATTTTTGCTGAGCGTTAATAGCCTGTAACTGGATATTTGAATTTAATTGCCTTGAAAACAAAGTGGCATAAATCGTTGATGCCGCTACGATAGACCCTTGGACCGATGGATGACTTCCATCGCCGGAATATAATTGCATATTCGTTGTGTCCCGGAGGTTGCGCCATACGGAAGCAATCGGAGCCGCTTTAGACTTATTGTCTTTGGCCATTTGCTGGTAACGCTGACGTAGAAGTTCATTCATGCCTTGAAAAGTGCAAACGGGTTCCCAGTTAGGGCAATTTTGTTGGTCTCCATTTTCTCTTCCCCAGGTAGTATAAAATACAATCTTACATTTTGGGTTGATGGTTCGGATGGAGTCTACCAATAATTTTGCATACGGAAAGCACATGGATTCCACTTGCGATAGCGGTAATGAAGGTATTTGACTCTGTTCTTGGAGGATTACCGCATCGTACTGGCCATTTCTAAGCTCAGTGTAAAGATCGGGTGCAATACTGTGTAAATTGAATGTCATCCCACCAGGTGCTCGGGTGTTTACCTCAAATGTATCGCCATGCGAAGCACCAATGTACTGAGTGATCCCTGCCAAATCATTATAGGCGGTATAACTATTGCCGATAAAATAGACTTTCTTGATTGCTTGTCCTTGGGCGATGCTAATACTGCCCCAAAAAAGTAAGCTGTAAGCGAATGCGTTTTTACAAGTGAATGAACGTGTTAACTGTCGAAGGTTTTGAATAATGTTCATGGATGATTCTGAAATAACTTAACGATGATTATATGTTCCAAGACGGTGAGAAATCGTGGTTTGTTGCTTTAACTATGTTGAAAATTCAAGGTTATCGATTATTTCCAGCGGAGTTCAACTTTGTAACGGCCTAGCTCTTTCGGCGATGGATTGTTACCATTTTCGTCGTTAGTGGTAATAAAAAATAAATAAATACTTCGATTTATGTTTTTGAGGGGGATTGTTTTTTTGTTGCTTTCAATGTAGATCTTATCAATGGTTTTTGTTCCTATCACTGTATTCCCATTTACTTGTACATCTTTGTCAAATCGATGCCAATTCAAGGTGCTATCGTAAAATAAATAGGAATAAGATTCATCGTCTATCTCCATGTCTCTATCGGTATTGAAATTCTCTTCAACCCTTGTAAAGTTGCTCATAGTTTGAAGCCCTTTGATTTCTTGATTGTCTTTTAAACGGAAATAGGTGGGTTTGAACGACGAATGGGAATAAATCCCATTCAGATTGTTCAGGGTGATTCTCAACTGAAATTCCTTTTTTTCTAACAGAGCAACATGTTCTTCTATCGGTATTACTTTGTTTTCTTGCAAGATTTCTACCTTAAATACGGGCGTGTTTTGACTTGCGAAGCTCAGCAATAGCAAGGCAGATGCGGCTAATACAGTATTGTAAATAAATTTCATGGGGTTGATTTAGTATGGAGGCGGTTGATTTCTTCTACAATAATAAATCCAATGTCGTTGATTTGTTGCAATTTCTGCCATTATACTTTGTCTTAGTTGTTTTAGAAGAATAGGATTAACTAAAGCATTCCCACTGCGTCTCAATAACTGGGTTTCCCAACGTGGAGGAATATTTTAATTTACTATCTCAAGGAAGTCATTGGATTGCCGATTTTTTTAAATTGGGTTCGCTTTGTGATAAATAAAATCCTATTTTAATGATTTTAAGCGGTTCAATTTTCTGTTTATCAAACTTGTTCGTTCTGCGAACAGATTATCCAAATAAAAAATGCCCCTATTGGGGCATTGGGTTGCAGAGAGGAAGGGATTCGAACCTATTTTCTCTTATTTTTTCGAATATGTCCTTAAACGTACTATTTAAAGGTATTTGTGGATATGAATGGTGTGCCGAGGTAAGGTTAAAGTAAAGTGAAATAAAGAATTTCCGACAACAATTCCGACAACAGATGGATTTTGATTAAATTCGTTTCCAAGAGATAGTATGGCGAAATTCAATTTAAATCTCCGAAGTGCAGAT
>CANGWH010000034.1 GCA_947457565.1 Flavobacteriales bacterium | reverse complement strand
CATGAAAAGAGTCATCGAAATCCTTGTTTTACTAGCATCCATCCTATTGGGTGGATTACTGAACGGTAAAATTATTGAAATCCAATCCTTTTTCATCCCATTACCGCCAGGTGCCGATTTCAGTACCGAAGAGGGAATGAAAAACTCTATACATTTACTATCGGCCCAACATTTTATTTTCCCATTTTTAGCGCATGCACTTGGAACTTTACTCAGCGGAACCCTAGCCGTTTTGTTTCTGAAAAAGTCGAATAAACTAAACTATTATCTATGGTTTATCGGCGGATTATTCTTTGCAGCAGGCACATACATGGTGGCTATTTTACCCGCTCCAGTGTGGTTTAATTTACTGGATTTAACGATGGCTTATTTTCCGATGGTATGGCTTCCCTACTACCTACTTCGAAAATCAAACCATAGCCATTAATTGCGTTAAACGTTGAAACTTGCCTAACATAATTGGCTAATTCAATAATGTATATGAAACGCCTATGGAAAACCACAAATACCTCTTATTAAAATAGCAAAGAGAATCAAACTGTTCGCCTTTCCTTCGTCCTACCTTTTCATCGGTTTAACGAACTCCTATTGGGATATTCCATACCTGTAAGCCATTGATTTATCGGTTAGTTATATTGCCGATATGAACCAAAAAATTACAAATTTTGCAGCCCTTTTATCCCTATGTGGCTTATTCTTTGCTTCATGTACCGTGGTTAAACCCGGTGAAACAGGTGTAAAGCGAAAATTGGGTAAATTAAGCAGCCAATCGTATGAGCCCGGTATCCGCTTTTACAATCCCTTTATCACGCGAGTGCTCATCGTACCAACTCGAACCGTAAATTTGGAAGTCAAATTACCCCTACCCAGCAGAGAAGGACTAACCATACAGTCGGAAATTTCCATCCTTTATCGCATTGAAAAAAAATCGGCCCCCGATGTAATTAAAAATATTGGGATGCGCTACGAAGACGTCGTAATATTACCCGTTTTCCGATCAGCAGCGGCCGATGTTACCTCTAAATATTATGCAAAAGACATGCACAGTGGTGAACGGGCAAGAATAGAACGAAACATCCGGGATACCATGATGGAGATCCTCGGCGATAAAGGCTTTATCGTGGAGAATGTACTGCTAAAATCGATTTCTTTACCACAAGGACTATCGGCCGCTATCGAAGAAAAACTTCGCGCTGAGCAAGAAGCCCAACGAATGGAGTTTACCAAGCAAAAAGAAAAATTTGAGGCGGAAAGAAAAGCAATCGCGGCCGAGGGAGATAAACAAGCAGCCATTATTGGGGCCCAAGCCCAAGCGGAAGTAGCAAAAATCAAAGCCGAAGGTCAGGCAAGTGCAATAAAAATTGAAGCGGATGCCCGTGCGAAAGGAAACGATATGCTTTCGCGATCTCTTACTCCAGATATTTTAAAAAACAACCAAATTGAAGCATTTAGAGCACTGTCCCAAAGTCAGAATTCCAAAGTAATCATTACTGATGGGAAAACCCCGCTATTGGGCATCCCGGAAGGTGGAAAATAAATAATCCAAATTTTTAACACCCACCAATTAAGCTCGTAAAAAACGTCTGCGAAAAATTTTTAGTTTTCGGGGAGATTTCATCATGGACTTAAAAAATTGTTCTCCACGTAAACTATCGCCTTTTATTGCCCAATATCTTCCAGGAATACCCCAAAACAGTTGGTGAATTATCCATACCGGTGGAGCGAGCAACATGCCGATAATAAAGGTACAAACGGCCGCTACCGCCACACCAATAACCAAAAAAAGCAAAAACGCAGCTTTAAATCCCTCTCCGGATGCAGATCCACCGGAACCCGCTGTTGCACGAGCAGCCAACAATAACGCAACAAAAGATAAAATCAATACTATCAACAAACTAACCCACTGAAAAAAAGGCTGCAATAAAATTTGTAGCTTATATAAAAATGTACCTCCCTTTTGAATCGCATTGATCTCATTATAAGGGATATAACATAACTTCCCCATAATTCGCTTTTGATCTTTACTGCTCGGTAGATTTTCGAACAATGAAATCGACTTTTTATTGTTTAAAATAAAAACACCCGACTCAGACACCCCCATCAACTTCCCAACCAACACCTTATCTCGCATGTATACAGAAACCAATTTGTGCTTTTTAACAATGGAATCATGTCGGAAATATGGTTTTAATAGAATCTGATTACTGTAATCCATTAAGTAATCTACGGGAACATCCATTTTCCGATATTTCGCCAAAATCCAAGAGTCGATACGGTTCTTTGAGGTATCTTCTAAACGCGGAAGAACCCGTTTCCTACCGCCCAGATTGGGTGATTTTTTCGACAAATACGAAGATTGAGGATTTACAGCAGTTTGGGTTGATGGTTTAGCCGATACAAACTCCGAGTTCCAAGAAACACGATAACCTGCCGAATGGTATTGTTTTTCTAGTGTACAGCTGGATAAACCAATAACAATAAATGTAAAAAGTACAGAAATCGAAAGAAAATTAGAACTACAAATGCTCCATGGCAAGCTACAGCCGCAAATACTCCGGTGTAATATGCTATTAAACAACGATTTCCTGTGAACTTCCATTACCCAAAGTAACTAATTTACTTGGGAAAGGGTATTACGAAAAATCACAAAATCGTTAAAAATAATTACGATTTACTGCAAATGCGTTTGGACAAATTCCTTGCAATATTGCTTGATTTGTTCGCGCACGGCAGCGAATTGTTGCATAATCTCCTCTTCCGTTCCCTGAGCCTTTGCAGGATCTGGAAAATTAAAATGAAATCGCTGGGCCGATGAGGGGAATAATGGGCAGCGCTCTTGTGCATGATCACAAACGGTAATGATATAATCAAAGGGAATACCTACATATTCGTCAACGTGATTGGATGTATGATGATTGATATCCAATCCATCCTCAGCCAAGGTGGTAATCGCCCTAGGGTTAACTCCGTGTGTTTCTACACCTGCACTAAATATCTCCGCTGAATCTCCAGCAAAAAATCGCAAGTAGGCTTCTGCAATTTGACTCCTGCAACTGTTGCCTGTGCAAAGTACCAATATATTTTTCATCGAATTATTTCCACCATTTATTTTTCAACCAATATGCCGCTTTAACTAAAAGTATCAAAGCAGGAACCTCAACCAATGGACCAATTACGCCGGCAAAAGCTTGTCCGCTATTTAGTCCAAAAACACCAATACTCACCGCAATTGCCAATTCAAAATTATTTCCCGACGCAGTAAATGAAACAGATGCAGCATCGGCATAAGAAACACCCAATTTTCTAGATACCCAGAACATTAAAAAGAACATAACAACAAAAAATATCACCAATGGTAATGCCACTCGAAGTACATCCAATGGTAGTGAAACCAATGTTTCACCCTTCAACGCAAACATGATTACGATCGTTAATAGCAGTGCGATTAATGTAATTGGAGACACAACGGGTAGGTATTTCCGATTAAACCACTCCATGCCTTTGCTACGAATGAGTACCCAACGAGAAATTACGGCTGCCGCAAATGGAATTCCCAAGTAAAAACCTACTGTTTTGGCAATTTCCCAAAATGTTATATCTAATGACAACCCAGGTATTCCCCACCAAGGTGCAACTATTTCTAAGTAGAAATAGGCATAGGCACTAAAGAAAAACACCTGCAATAAACTATTTATCCCTACCAAACCTGCAGTTAATTCCCGATTTCCTTGTGCCAATTCACTCCACACTATAACCATGGCTATGCACGGCGCCAACCCAATAATGATTAAACCTGTGATGTACTCAGGGTACCCAGATAATAAATTTACGGCCAACAAAAACATCAATAATGGGCCTACTATCCATGTGATAATAAATGAACTTATCAGCAATTTGGGATTACTTAAGACCGATGGAATTTTAGCAAAATCCACTTTTGCCAATGGCGGGTACATCATTAATATCAATCCGATGGCTAAGGGAATATTGGTGGTTCCTACCGACAGTTCATTGATTCCGTCTGCAAATCCATCCACCCCATACCCCAAGGCCACCCCAATACCCATCGCTAAAAAAATCCAAAGCGTTAGGTACCTATCCAAAAACTTTAATCGTGTTTTCATATAGGGCTTTTTTTAACAACAACCGCCGCCAGGGGTGCAACAAGAAGATTGCGTTAATTCCGTGAGATTTACTTTCTTTTTATCAGCAGTCTTTAAAGGTATGCCGCATCGATCCGGCGCCAAACAGTCGGTTTTCAATGAAAGCAACTTGAAAACCCCATTTTCAAACTGCAATCCATAACGCTCAATAGTTTGTCCTTGGTATTCTACCTCCAATTCCAATAACTCAATCCCGAATAACAACTCCGATGATTCCACAATTCCAATTAACTTCTCCGATGATAATCGATGATCCAAATCATCGGCTACCCACAACTGCATGCTGGCCTTTTTTTCCGATCGCATTTGCCCACCACAATCTACATATTGCTTAATGTGCAACCCAATTTCAGTTACATGAAAATGAGCGGGAACCAAACCAGCTGGAGTTTCAAAAATTAATTCGTCTAACCCCTTTAGATGTTTTTTAAAATCAGTAACATTCATACTTTCAACTATTTACAACATAAATTTTGCGCCTCCAAAACAGGCAGCATAGATTCAAAATAATTCTTCAAACCGGCGATAGTCTCTGTATTTAAACAATAACAAACCGAATTTCCGCTAATTGTTCCCTGAATTATACCAGCCGATTTCAACTCCTGTAAATGTCGAGAAATTGTAGGCTGAGACAATTCCAATTGATCAACCAAATCACCACAAATACAGGAATTTACACTTAAAAGGTGTTCAACAATGGCTATTCTAGCCGGGTGTCCCAACGCTTTCAATTGCGTTGAAATCAACAATTGCGATTGAGTATAATCTAATTCCTTTGTGACGCCCATCTATTTAAATTCCCCACAAAGATAAAACTAAAATTTTAAATATAGCAATATTGCTATATTGTTTTATCGTTACTAACTACAACGATTCGCAGTACTTTTTGAAATTATCCAAAATCATTTGCCAGCCCATGCGCTGCATATCCAATGGATTTTGATCTTCGGGAACAAACCGTTCAACTATTTCTATCCCTTCACCGTTTGGCAGTTCTTTAAACTCAACACATACCCATCTACTCTCGCCTAAATCCTCCCCCAACGAAAATTCCAACAACCCATGCGGCTCGATTTTTCGAAAATGGCCCCAATAATCAAACGACATAGAACCGTCTTTAGCCGCCATCGTATAACAGAACTTACCTCCTTCTTCTAAAATAGACTCTGCTTTGGGGCAATGCCAATCGTCCGATGCAAAGTTCCATCCTGTAATGTGCAACGGGTTAGTAAAACAATCCCAAACTTGTTCCAAAGTACCCGTTACCTGGGCACGAACTTCTATCATATCCATACCCACAAATCTAAAGAAACTGAAACTTAAGTATTTTATTGTTTTTGGACGATTTGTCGATAAACAACTTTCCCATTCACCTCTGTAAACACCAAATAGTACAAGCCCACAGATAATTCAGCCATCGGTATTGAAAAATCAGTTGCCATCACATTGAAAACCTCGCCCTTCACAGTCTGACCCATGGCGTTTACCAGCAAATATCCTGAAACTGGTTTATTCAATCGAACAAAACAATCATCCTCAACAGGATTTGGAGAAATACGGATCCTAACCGATTGCTCTCGCACCGAAACCCAAGAGGTATCTGGAATATAGGGCTTATGCACCACAGAAATGGCTTCATAACATTGGGGATATGGCTTCATTTCGTCCGTTGCCTGATCCTTGATCATCACAAAATTACCCACAACAGACTTAGGAGAAGCATTACTGATTATCGGCGAAAACACAAGACCTGCCTTCCCTTTTCCAACCCCTTTTCTACCCAATAACAAAAGTTGAGCCGATGAAGAACTCCAGCCATTAACTAATTTATCTACATCCACCCCAATCGATTCAAATTCGGATTTCAGATTTTCTATGAAGCTCTTACTAACCGTCACATGCGATGCAAATGCCAAATAATCACCTGGATCCAATCCTTGTATAACCTGCTTCCAGTAGGTTATATCCGATTCCGTACCGTCATAATACAATTGACTGTCTCTGGGATAACCGTAGGAAGTCCACAATCGGCCATTGGCACATTGCGGCATCACAGCCGAAGGAGTTGGCTTCAAGTTAAATCCATTGAATGGCACCATCAACATTCCCAATCCATCCACACAATTCCCAGTGGTAATGGGAGTCCAAACGGTTGAAAAATAAGATATTCCCTGATTCTTAAAATAACTATTCAGATAAATTCGCTTGAACCCACAGGTACTCCCTTGGGGAATAACCTCTAGCTCCTCAAATCCAGTTACCTTATTTACAAACAACGTAACATTGGCTGGCATTACCGTATCACTGTTATTCTCATCATAGTTTACCGTCATGGCCACTTGTATTCGTCCCCCAGCAGGGATAGTATCGCCAATACTGCAACCATAGGTGGTTTTATACTTCCAAGTATACTTGAATCCTACGTTCATTTCTCGGTTAGTACTATTATAAAATGGTTGATCTGGATCATTATTCCAAGCAACAAAATAGGGCTTCATATGATACCAATTCAATGTTACCGATGTTGGTTTCACCGGATTGGCCGTGTTATTCTTAACAAACCACAACGTAGAATCATCCAAATTCTGATATTCAAACGTAAAATCTTGTGCACAAGCCAATGAGCAAAAAAGCAGAAAAATAGAAACTATGTAAATCCTCAATGATTTCATCCAAGTGTATGACTCCTAAAGATCGAAAAGTTACAAATATCGATTAATAAAAACTAAATAGTCAGTTACTTTCCATTTAAATTCAATTCAATTATTGCAGCACTTTGGGACTTCCGCTTCTCTGTAGAAATATATAGTTTTCGATACAATGAATTGAATTGCAGGCCCTCAATTTGGGCAGGTTTCAACCCAATCCTTCGTCTATCGGTAATTTTCATTTGATTCCATTGTAGATTCAAAAGAAACTGATTACCCAATAGCGTGTACCCAGTCAAGAAAACATCCCTATTTTGCCAACACACATCTGTCACCAAACATCGAGTTTTCAATACTGCTATTTTTCGCGCAACTTGCTTTTCAGGTTTATTCAATAACAAATACACATCACTTCTAAAATTCTTCCAATTCTTCGTAAACAACCAAATGGAATCGCCGTTAACTAACATCGACTCACAGTCAAAATTATGTCGAAATCTCGACCTAAAATCTTGTTGATCTTCAAAGACAAATTCAATAGAATCAACCAAAGAAGTATTCCTAATCCCTCGCTTATTAATTCCGGTAACATTACACTTCCAATCTTCAGCAAAAACAGCGGAATCAACATTGGAGATTCGATAAATTTTCAAATCCCTGCGATCACCTCGATTATTTCCAAAATCGCCTATATAAACCCTTTCGTTGTCTCGTGTTATCGCTTCCCAATCTCGGTTATTCAAACCAGTAGATACAACAAATGATTTACGATTTTCCCAATTAAAAACAACAATATCCGATGAATTTCCGCCATCCTGTATTCCTAAAAACCAGTTAGTTGAAGTAAAAGGTAACGCGTTGCATATTCCACTAATTTCAGCAATTGAATCCGTTAAATTCCAAACAGAGGCTTCACGCACTTTCAGCTTAGAGCTAACAGAAATTTCCTGTGCCGAAAGGGAATTGAAAAGTATTAAAAAAAGAAAAGGCCTAAAAAAATAAAGGAGAAAATTAAAATTCAATACCAATGAGGAACAATTTACCACCGTTAGATTATTGCATCAAAAACATCACTCAACGGCAAAAAAGGCAATCAAATCCATAACAACAGAATTGAATTATTTATCTGCACCGTCGTTTTTGGCACGGAAAACTGCTTTCGCTCCAATGGCTTTACCCATCTCCATACCTACTTCAATATCCGATCGATAATGAATAGCACCATACAATCTGCTTTTACTTGCCTCATCAGCCATATTTATGTATTCAGCCGATTTTGAGGGAATTATATAAGCCAAAACCGAAGCAGCAGCCCCACTAAAAGTACTATGTCCACTGGTATATGCCGGAAAATTCGGAACACCGGTAAGTGTTTTGATATCAGGATTAACCTGGCTTGGTCTTGGATTAAAATAGAAATTTTTAACATCCCAACAACAAATAGCCGCATCAAACATGGCCATGTTAATCAGCGCCAAATTCCTCGCCCACCGAGCTTCGCTAAATTTCTGATTAACAAAATCCTCGCATGCAATGGCATTCCAATGACCTGGAGGTGTGTAGGTACCCGCTCCATCGGCCCAAAAATGCACTATTTTCATTCTTTCTCGGGTAGCATTTTTACTATAAAAACGCACCTCATCCAACTCTTCGTTGAATTTAGCAGAATTCACAGCTGGCGGTGGAGCAGGTCTTCCCGCTATTACATCGGCCGTATCCAATAACATGCCGATTACCCTGCCAAACAAAGGCAACATCGGCGGCCTCGGGGGTGTTTCTAAACTAACCCAAGGCGTTTCACCGCGAGCTATAACATTATCCGATAACTTTTTCCAGTCAGCCGGGGTCCCTACAGCCTTTGAAGCTCTATCATTTCGGGCTCTATTCACAAATTTCGAAGCTACCGCCTCACCCAATACAACCCCAGCCTCAGTTTCACTTCGGGTATTTGCCCCTACCATAATCCGCACGTTTAGGCATTCTTGTAATTTCTTTTCGATATACTCTTGATCACCGGGGAACAACAACTTAAGCATGGTTGCCGCAGCCCCAGAAATAACCGCTTCCTCAGAAGGGTAAGCAAAATCGTTCACTACCGGTACCAATAATTTTATACTCGGATCGGACACAAAAGGCCTTGGTCTCTGAAATTTAGACTTGTAATGATACGCCGCTACGGCGGCATCGTATTGGGCAACACTCACATAAGCATACGCCCTTGCGGCATAAGGTGGATTGGCAAAAGGGAATAAAGGATAAGCCAGTGGATTAGCCGCCGATGGTATGGGATAACTGCCATCAGGATTTTGGTATGGCGGCAAGTTGTATTTTGCTACTAACTCTCGTAAAATCTCATTCCAACGCAACACCGTCCCTGCGCTCCAATAATGAATTTGCTCCAACTCTTCGGATGTTAATCGTTGTTGCCAACTTTTGATCTCCAACAACTCTAACTTGTAATTTGGACTTGAAGTTAATATAGGTGCTGCGCATGCAAATTCTTCTGGACTTGTCAACAACACAGGACTCCATTTACCTGCGCCGGTATCCAACTTAGAGGGCGACAAAGCAGGAAATAAATCAGTTCGATCTTCTACCTCTCGTTTACAAGCAACCACGAAAACCAATATCAATCCAACTACCCAAATAGAAGATGTGATTTTCCCCAATCGAAATATACTCATTCTCATTTGCCAGTTTCTCCTTCCATCATCATTTGGTGTGTGCCTCATTCTTTCTTATTTGATTTTACTAAAAACTGGTATACCAACCCTGCCGTGTAACCGGTTGACTGACCCATATTTCTGCCGCCAATCACCGTATTTGCACCCGCCATGATACTAAGTCCATTGGTTTTAGGTATCGGATATTTCGTATTCACTCCCACCCTCAGCATATCCATGTTATTACTTAAAAATGGCATGTCGTTTCTGCGAATATCAAAACCTCCCAAGGTATTCATCCCGTCCAATACTAACTCAAAAATTTTATCAGCACCCTCTCTCCAACCCAATCTCACATTATATCCAAACACCGATGGCATAACCACTTTATTGGAATAAATCATTTCCGTGGTGTAATAAGCCGTTCTATCCAACGTTACATTCCCTCGTATCATCCCAGAAGCCGATGCTGTAGCGAACCAATATCCTTTTTGCGCATCCACCAACAATCTACCCATCGCTGTCTTGCTTTTCATTCCAATGGCCAAAGGCAAATAATCCGCGGTATAGTCTTGAACGGGTAAACTTCCACCCAAAACACCTACGGCACTTACTACCAATCCGTTAAAATCTTTTATCCAAAATTCGTTTTTTAACAACAAGGTCAAATCCTGAAATCCTTGCTGTCCAATCAATGTTCCCGCTGATGCCTCATTTTTGATCCAAGGCAACATAAACAAAACATTTAATTTATCCGTAACTCCGTAATTCCCCATTATCATGGCCGATTGAGAAGAAACTGTTCCGATATTTTGATTAATCCTATAGGTAGTACCTTCCCAATAATGATCCCATGCAGAATACCCACCAATAACCCCTCCGCAAAAATTCCTTTTTGCCATAAACAAGCCATCAATGTCCGTCTGTGCGTTGGCATTAATAGACATAAAAAGCATGATTACAAAAACAATTTTTTTCATCGCTACAGGGTATTGACAAGCAATTTACATATTTTTTTGTTAACTTTTACAATCCGATGATTGTAATTCCGTTATAGATTTTTACTATTAAACGGTTTATTTCTATTCACTTTTGTATTTTATGTCTCCAGATTTTTTAACCATTTATAACCAATCAACCCCGGAATCCAAACCCCATTTTTTGCGTATGCACCAAATTATCAAGGCAGCCTGCCCTGATGCTACCGAAATCCTATCCTATGGAATGCCTGCATTTCGACTAAAAACAAACTTGTGTTACTTCGCTGTACACAAAAACCACCTAGGATTTTACCCCACAGGCTCAGGAATAGAATCGTTCAAAGAAAAAATACCGCCTTTCAAATTCTCTAAAGGGGCCATTCAATTTCCCTATAGTATTCCACTACCAGAACAACTAATAATGGAAATCGTAAAATTCCGAGTCGAACACTGTAGATAAATCACAAACCTATGACATACCAAAAAGCCAGCGTAATAATCTTAAGTACAGCAGCCTTGGCAGCCACCTTTCGCTATTGGATAATTCCAGCCACAACCGCTCCAACCTGGACACAAGTAAACCCCATCACCCTTTCCATCGGGGATAAAGTGGATAGTCTTAACGGGGTTTTTGTTTTCTATAACGGAAGTATCGGACATGTTTTCGAAAGAAACACCAGCAAAGACGGGTACAATATTGGTCTAAAATACCAATGCGTAGAATTTGTAAAACGATATTATTACCAACATTACAACCATAAAATGCCGGATAGCTATGGTCATGCCAAAGACTTTTTTAATAAAAACATAGCCGATGGCTCCTTAAATAAAGGTAGAAACTTAAAACAGTTCAACAACCCTTCCGCATCCAAACCACGAGTTGGAGATATTATAATCTTCGATGGCCACAGCGGCAACCCCTACGGCCATGTTGCCATCATTTCCAACGTAGCCGAAGAATCCATAGAAATTATTCAACAAAACCCTGGCCCAATCGCCCCATCTAGGGAAACACTATTGCTTTCCACAATCAACGGCAGGTACGAAATAGAATCGTGCTTGGGATGGCTAGGCAAACGGCAATCGCTAAATTAACTTTACTTTGCAATCCGATGCGCAATCAAAGCATAGATACTAGCAAAGGATTTTTATTACTATTGGTAATAGTGGGGCATATACTGCAAGGGAGCTTCACAGAATCGCTACCTCGATACCTCATCTACGGATTCCATATGCCCATGTTTATGGCCATTAGCGGTTTTTTATTTTCGGCAAACTACTTCAAAATCACTACCCATACTTGGATAAAAAAAACCACGTCGAGGGCTTTATTGCCTTGGGTATTGGCCGTTATTATTTTTACAGTCTACCTGAAATTTGTGGGGTACTATCAGCAATCATCACCCCAACTAATTATCGAATCTTTAACCAAACCCTTTTATCATCTTTGGTTTATCCCTGCTTGGATCGCTTACC
Source organism: Flavobacteriales bacterium (assembly GCA_947457565.1). GTDB lineage: Bacteria > Bacteroidota > Bacteroidia > NS11-12g > UBA955 > JAGKXC01. The sequence continues at coordinate 9,577 of CANGWH010000034.1, read as the reverse complement.
AAGCCGCGATTCGATGGATGGAAAAACACCAATTCAACATCCGCCAATTCCTATTAGCTTCTTGTTTGATCTCCACTGCAGCTGCATGGCTTCAAATCAGTGGCCAAGTATTAATACCTACCCAAGAGATTCCCATAATAGGAGAAATATTATACAGCTTACGACCCCAATTTTTCTTATTTTTCGTATTGGGTTACGTCGTTAAAAACCATCCTAATTCGCTACCCCACGTACTTTCAAAAACACTGCAACACCCGATTCATAGCATCATCGCTCTTGGGATATTTACAACACAATTTTTCTACACCAACCCTTTGATAAACAACGCTGAACTAATAAAGACTTCCATCAACGTTCTTGTATTTTTCTACCTAAACTTATCTTTCCTCGCGTATGGCATCCCCATCATTGCTGCCAATAAACTTCCTAAATCTCCCCTTCTACATTGGATAGGCAATCAATCCCTACTCATCTACCTTTGGCACCCCATGGCCATCCTATTCGCTCGATATACCATCAGTTACAAGCCTACACCCGAGTTTTATTTTTCAAGCATAACCTCAACTATAACTATTTTAGTAATCATTTACTTTTATGACCGCTATCGCAACCCCTAAAGCTGTTGTCGTTTATTGCGCCTCCAGCAACCACATTCACGAAGATTACATGCTAGGTGCCGATATCTTAGCAGAAAAACTCGTTGAACAAAACATTAAAATAGTTTATGGAGGAGGAGGGTCTGGACTTATGGGTCGATTAGCCAACCGAGCACTTGCCCTCAATGGACAAGTATTAGGAATCATTCCTGGATTTATGAAAGACATAAAATGGGATCATCCCGAAGTGGCCGATATGGAAATAGTGGCCGATATGCACGAACGCAAACGCAGATTCATTGAACAATCCGATGCCATCGTTGCCTTGCCCGGCGGACCCGGTACCTTTGAGGAACTCTTTGAAGCCATTACCCTAAAACAACTCGGTCAACATACCCACCCCATCGTAATTATAAATATTAACGGTTATTACAACCCATTAATTCAGTTGTTACACAATGCCATTTCACAAAAATTCATGGCCGAGCATCATGCAAAAGCGTGGGTAGTGATTGAGGACCCCGCAGACATTATTTCGGCTATTCAAAACGCACCCCCTTGGAGCAAAGACGCCATCAACTCCGCCGCATTATTGTAATTTTCGAACCTAAAACTCTCGGTGAATTAAAACAGAGCCCCTATTCTCGATGTGCAAAACATAGGTTCCCGGAGATAAACTATCCATAGTTACCACCAATCCATTGCCTGACAATAGACGCTTGCCGTCTACCCCTTGTATTTCCCAATTTACTTCAGCTAACCCCTCGATAAACAATTTACCATTGCTGGGATTAGGATAAATCTTAATAGGTAACCCACCCAATTTCAGACAGGATAATTGTTGCACCCTTGGCTTCACCCTGAAGGTATCGGTACAGTGAACACAACCTAAGTCCACTTGGGTGCAAACTTGATATAAACCCGTATCCGGCAACTCCATCTTCGAATCCGAAAAATTTATGGCTGTCCCATTTCTGTACCAAGAAAGTTTGCCTCCTTTTTGCGAAACTACCTCTATCAACGAATCGGAACGTTTCCACCACTTTATTGAATCCCTAGTGGTGACCTCCAACACATTAAAATAGGTTTCCGTACAACCCATAGTATTCCGTATCGTCACAAAAAAACTATCCGTCCATTTTGCTACAACACGGGGATTCTTGGCTATACTCATCCACGTTGAATCTAAATTCTGCGAGTTCCACCGATAGGAATAATCTTGCAATTCTGCTGAAGAAGATGTATCACCCAACAAAACCGAATCCCCCTGACAGGCAATTATTTCTGTTTCCCATGAACCCAATGTTGGCTTTACGCCAGGAATTACCCATACGGAATCGTTAGAAAAGCAACCCGAACTTGCCAACTTACAGGTAACCACTACATGCAATGTAGAATCCGACTTCACCCATAAATAGCGGGTGGAATCTCGAACCTCGCGTCCGTTAACGGTCCAGTTAAAATCAACCAATTCCACCGAATCTTGGGCTTTCAATCGAATTCCTTTCTGCTCGCAATCAAAAAATGTATCTCGTTGCGAGGATAATGAAAGCGAAGGGATGGGTAAAATCTCGGACATTTGCAACCAACCATCCACCGGCGGTTTAGTACTGTTCCAACGGATTTTATAACCCATTCCAGAAGATATCCCAGATGGTATTACTCCAGAAATCATCGCAGGTATCAATGTATCCTTCACCCTATTTAATTCATAGCCTTTGGAGAAATCTCCTTTCGAATCGCTCAACTGTAAAATAAATTCATTTCCGTTTTCAAAGGATCCAATATTCTTTAAAAACGGATTTTTGTAGGTGTCGATACTATCCCCCGCACACCCCATTACTTCAGAACTCGGCCCAAAAATATGCAAGGCAGCCACATACACTTTACCACACAAAATACACGTATAAACCCACTCGTTTCTTGAGCCAACAATCGTCAAATCTCCAGGCTTAGGTTCCCTAATCAATGCCTTCGGGCTACCTTTATAGTACTTGTTTAATTGGTAAATATTCTGCTCCGCAACCGCGGAAAAATACAAATTACCCTGATCGTCTTCAGCCATTCCCATAACATTACTCAAATTCAAATACCGCAACAATGTAAAGGTTGAATCCTTCAACGATACAGAAATGAGACCGCTATTGGTAGTATCTTGTACCAACAAAATCCTGCCCTTGCTTTTCTGCAGCACCATTGCCGATGGCTTGACTAACCCTGTTATCCAAACCGAAGTACTCGGAACATAAGGCGCCGATTTGCCAAATCTAGTTTTATAAATAACACCCCGCAAACGATCGGAAGTATACAATATCTGGTCTACAGAATCGTACACACAATCTTGCAATTGCTTAACTCCCGATATCGTCTCATACCCTAAAACCGATCCCGATGTATCGTACACCACCATTCGATTTGAGTCTAAAACGAGCACGCACCAACCCATCGGAAGCTTGTGCATAGCAATGTTCCGGGGCGAAGTTAATCCTTTAGCAAACAACCACTTATTCCCCGCTCTATCTATCTGAAAAACCTCGCCACTACCCTCATTGGTAATCAAATACTTATGATTCAAAGGATTATAGGCCGATGCATTGGGTGCATTATAATACAGCTGCCCGCACAAGGAGTTGATCAAACCAACAACAACTACAAGTAATACACGATATTGCATAAAACGATTGTCTAATTAAGACAATAAATTGCAATTTTATGCTGTTTAATCAAAGTAAATATCACAAACTGCCAATGTTCGCTACCACAGCACGAAGACGTGGATCCCATCAATAAAAAACGAAGATGACTATTGTCATAAAATCCCCACTGTTATTCAACTACCTTTGGTTGGAGGCCAATCCCAAATTGATGCCCTAATTCCCATACCAGTTCATAAAATCTTTATCCAACTTTTACATAACACGTCATCCAATGAAACACAAAAAAATCGCAGTTCTTATGGCTTTACTAGCCCTACTTATCTTCAACACAAAAGCTACCACACCGCTTAAAGCAACTGAGATTATCCATATTGCCGATACTCCAACGTTGAACAAAACCTATGTAGACACAACAAAAACAGACAGTTTATCAATGATTTTATTGAACGATGGAACCGATTTAATCGGAGTAATTCAGTCCCAAGATATGAGAGAAGTAACGATTCGTTTAACCGATGGAAGAACGGTTATTATTCCATCCTATACGATAAAAAAAATCGCGCCAATTGAAAGAAATCAAAAAGTTGGAGATAATATTTACTATCCCAATCCTCACCCGAGCCGATACTTATATACACCTACCGCTTACCCAATTAAAAAAGGCGAAGGTTATTTTCAATCGGTGTATTTTTTAAGCTTACAATTTCAGTACGGAATTACCGATAATTTCTCTGCCGGCGTGGGCACAAGCATTGTTGGGCTACCGCTAACAGCAACCCTAAAATACAGTATAAAAGCCAGTAAAAACCTTGCTGTTTCTCTTGGGGCACAAGCAGGCAATCTCTCATGGGCCAGCCCAAAAACGTACTTAGGTATTGGATTCGCAAATGCCACTCTAGGTCACGAAGAAAAACACCTTACAGCCTCCTTGGGCTATGGCATGGTATCGTTACTAAATACCCGGGACTCTTGGGACAACGTAACCAATCAATCCATTACAATCAACGATGGAAGAGAAAATAATGGTCGATTAATCCTTGGATTAGCCGGGAATATCCGAACCGGTAAAAACGTTAGTTTTCAGACAGAATTCTACTACATCCCCGAAGAAGACATACTGTTTGGCGGTCCCTCTTGGCGTATCTATAATAATAAAAAAGCTACTTGGGACATTGGAGTTTGGTACATCGCTAACCCAGGACAAAATTTCGCCATCCCCGTTTTCTCTTTGGCGTTTAAAATCGATTAACAAACTCAGCTCTCATCGTAACCGCAATTAAAACTACTAACGCCTCCAATCGAACCACTGGGCATTTACAGCACAAAACCACACATTTTAACAGCGATACCCCCAATAAAAATCGATGATTCTCTGCATTATTTCGCTAAGATTTAATCGGTTATTTTAATTTCCACGCATTAAATAAATAGATTTGTTCATGCGTTCGATTATTACTACAGTTGTACTGTTTGCATCCATAAGTTTTCATAGCTCCTCCCAAGCAAAAAATCTCCCCAAACCAAAAACCAGCCACAATTGTACAAGCCATAGCCCAAGCAACCCTTCCAACAAGGGAAAAGCATCGCCAATACAAGAGAAACAGAAATCTGAAATTAAACTGCCCCCACTCATACAAGAATATTGGCAACAAGAAGTTCATTATACCATTCATGTAAAATTAGACGATATAAATCACCAACTGCACGGTAATTGCCAATTCAAATACATTAACCATTCCCCACAACCTATATCCCAAATACCGGTTCATTTGTGGGCCAATGGGTACAAAAACAGCAAAACAGCATTAGCCAAGCAATTGGCCAAAAGTGGGAAAAATTACCTAAATGGTGAAACTCGGGAGAATTTAGGCTACATCGACTCAATAAATTTTATTGCGCCATTCGATAAAAATGGAGCCATTCGCTTTTATGGGAACGATGAAATCCAAGATAAAATGCTAAAAGTGCAGCCATTGCAATGGAGTTACCATAAAGAACATGAAGACATTGCTTATGTACAATTACCCGAGCCATTATTGCCCGGTGATTCCATTACCATCGGCACAACGTTTAAAGTCCAAATCCCCAATGCCCGTGTGTCCCGATTGGGCCATATAGACCAGGCATACCAAATTACCCAATGGTATCCAAAACCCGCTGTTTTCGATAAAAATGGTTGGCACGAAATGCCATATCTGAATCAAGGTGAATTTTACTCGGAGTATGGCACTTTTAATGTAAAAATAACTTTACCAGACAATTACATCGTAGGAGCCACAGGCGACTTACAGACCGAAAGCGAAATTGCAAGAATGGATTATTTAGCGGGAACCACTCCCGTTAAACCCGTTATGAAACGCTTAGGAGGTAAAGGGAAATCGGAATTTTTAAATTTAATCGATACGGCCATTCCCTCCAGTAAAAAATGGAAAACAATCCATTATAAACAATCCAACGTGCATGATTTTGCTTGGTTTGCGGATAAATCGTTTATCGTAAATAAAGGATCGGTAAAGCTACCCCATAGCAAACGCACGGTTACTACATGGACATTATACACCCCAGCTAACGCCGAAAAATGGCAATACGCGCAGGAATACATTCAAGACGGAACGTATTATTACTCCCTGTGGAATGGCGATTATCCCTACAACCAAGTTACAGCAGTAGATGGGACGATCAGTGCCGGTGGAGGCATGGAATATCCCAACGTAACGGTAATTGGAAATGTAAGCAATGATATGCAGTTGGAAGTAGTAATTGTTCACGAAGTGGGACACAACTGGTTCTATGGTATTTTGGGCAGCAACGAAAGAGATAATGGCTGGATGGACGAAGGCATAAACACCTTAAACGAAATGCGCTACATGGAAACCAAATATCCCAACAACAAGTATCTATACAGCACTATTGGGATGTCTGAAAAATCAAAAGCCAAATTCCATTTGGAAGATTTCAGTCATCACGACGAAGGCGATATAGCCTACCGATTTTTTGCTTCCAACGGCATGGATCAACCCATTTGCACCCATTCGGCAGATTTCACATCCACAAATTACGGAATAGTGATGTATCAAAAAACGGGATTGGTATTTACTATGTTGAAATCGTATTTGGGCGATAAACTGTTCGACTCCGTTTTCCATACCTATTTTAATGAATGGAAGTTCAAGCACCCTCAGCCCGAAGATCTACGAGACCTAAGCCAAAAAATCAGCGCAACGGATCTTAGCTGGCTGTTTAATGATTTGATTCAAACCACCAAATTCATCGATTATAAAGTAAAAGACTTCAGTACATTTAATCAATCAAAAATCGATTACCAAGTGATATTGAAAAACAAAGGACAAATCACTGCTCCGATGCCGGTTGGATTGTATTCCAATGATAGTTTATTAGCCCTCGATTGGGCACTTCCAACGTCAAAAAAGAAATCGTTGGTTCAATTCAAATTAGACAGCAAGTACAATGGAATGGAAGTAACAAAAGTGATAATTGATCCTTTTAAACGAGTTCCAGAGGTACATAGACACAATAATTTATATAAAAACCGGATATTATTCCCGAATGCAAAAAGTCCAAAATTTGAATTAATAAGCGGAAATCAAGAACCCGGCAAATCCAACATTTTCCTATTGCCGGCATTAGGTTGGAATGCACAAGATCATATGATATTAGGCGTTACCTTCCACAATCAGGGAATACCATTAAAAAAGACGAGCTACCTATTGAGCCCGTTTTATTCTACAGGCAGCAATGCTTTGGTGGGATCGGGTTTGATTTATCGAAATTGGCACCCGCAGCAACGCTTTTCTACCATTAGCAGCGGAATTTGGCTGCATTCGTACACCCTAAACAACACGGTTAATAAAAGTAGGATTGACAAAAGCGAAAAAGATCTTTTACAAGAAAATTCGTTATCCCTTTCATCCGGTGGACTTTTTCCATTGATGCCCAACAATCGTTACATACTTATCAATCCCTACTTGAAGTTCACCCTCGGCAATCGAAATAAACCCAAATCGGATTATGCTCAAACCATAGAACTTCAAGGGTTGATTAGAACAGATAATCAAAAGGTAATTTTGCCTCCCTTCATTGGCACATTCCCTTCACCATCTACAGCCGTAACTTTCGATATGAACACGATTTCTACTATGGGGGGCCGATTGCAATACAACCTATCCAAAAAATCAGAAAAATGGAACTGGTCGTTCTTGGCAAAACACAATTTCTTGGCTCAATCCATCAATAATGTGGATACTCCTATGTGGGCACACAATAATTTTCGCGATCCTAAAAATCAAAAAACAACCAGCGTCCAACAAAGCGAATTATCGTGGAAAGCAAGCTACACCTATACTAAAAAACGTAAAATTTCCATGCGAATCTATGCGGGGAACGTTTGGGGAATAAAACATCGTAGCAGCGCAGATAAAACCGGTGAGAATATTGATGGCATATCGCCTTTATCACTCTCCCTAACAGGCACCCCCGGTACCCGCGATTATTTCAACGATGAGATTTTCTTAAACCGATCAGGCGATGCCAGCAATTCCCAAACATGGAGTCAACAACGCGGCAACAACCAAGGTGGATTTAGGAATTTAAGTGGCACTGGACTCAATAGCAAACACCTTGTTACGGGCAATTTCTACATTCCATTCCCCATAGGGCCGTCGTTTTTAGGGGTATTTGGCGAAATTGGTTACTTTACCGCCTTTAACCCAACTACTGGCGCAAATAATGTAAGTTTAGCTAAAGGCCAATTGGCTTGGAGCTCGGGTGTCGGCATCAAATTCAGCGATATGTTTGGATTGTATTTACCGATTGTTCAAAGCCAAAACCTATCGGACAATTCACCCAGCACGTGGAATCAACGAATTCGTATTAATGCCAGCTTTAGTTTCCGCTTAGAACCATTAAGCAAAGCTGCACTTTAGTCTACAATCTCATTCCCGTTAGGTCCTACTTTTATTTTCTTGTATCCGCTTGCCCCAATGGGAAAGTTGTAATAAGTATCGTCTTCGTATTCCAATTGGATTATACCATCGCAGGATTCATCCAACTGCACCTGAAATCCCACAGGCACGTATAGTTTAACCAAGACATGTTGGGCTCTCCACTTGCCCGGCGCAGCTGAAAAATCCAGAAAATCACTAACCATCAATTTATTGCCAACCCATCTACAATCGTACTTGATATTTTTAGCATTTTGCAATCGCCATTCACGATTTCCTCTTGAGGAACGTTCTACAATCACATACGGAACACTATCTACCGTTCGAAACAATTTAAAATCAACATTGCTCGATTGCTTTTTCTCGATAGCTTTGAGACTAACCTTTTCTCCATCCACCCAAAAATTACTGGGTTCATCTCCATCGCCAGCAACTCCATAAACAGCGGTATGAATCGCCGATTGCTTGGAAGTAATCAACAACTGCTTTGAATTTTGATTATAGGTTGAGTCCACCTCAATTCTCTCCGAAACAGTTTCCTTTACACTAAATTCTTTTCCGATGGATATCGACTGATAAATCAAGTATCCTACCCAAAACAACCACAACCCGGTGAATGTTGTTCGGATGAATAGCGGCAGTTTCTTTCCATTAACCAACACTCGAATCAAGGAATAGAAAATACTCCCTAAGGTTATTAACGTTACAATTACCGCGGCTAATAACACCATGGAAGCTTGTGAATCCGACCAAAATATGCTGTTTCTGGCCAATTCCCAGAACCAACTTATCATGCCCGCCGAAATTATAACAGAGTATAGCGCAGGAACTGAAACGAGCAATAAAACCAGCAATCCAAAGGCGGCAATCATGCGGATCAATACGGGCACTCCGCGTTTTGAGAGGTCCTCCACCACGGGCTTACCCCTATCCATGGCGGATTTTGCTGCATTTTCTATCACTTTCCCTAAATTATCAAAAGTGATAGGTGCACCCTTCATTTGCAACTTCTCCGTAGGCGTTATTGCGGGATGTAATGCTACACCTAAAAATAAATAAATGAAGATTATTGTACCTGCTGTAATCGGTAATAATACCAAAAACCCTAATCGAACCCATTTGCTATCCCATTGCAAGTATGCCGCAATCCCTGCACAAACGCCAAGAATCCATTTTTCATCTTCATCCCTAAACAACCGCCTCTCCGGCAAAACTGCCGAATTAGCACTTTCGTCCCTACTCTGTGGTCTGTCCGATGGCTTTTCATCGGCTTCTCGTTCGGCGTCCACCAACTCGTCTACCGACCCCACTTGAAGAATGATATCGTTCACATCCGATTCAAAAATGGCTTGTTTTCCCGTTT
>CANGWH010000033.1 GCA_947457565.1 Flavobacteriales bacterium | reverse complement strand
TATAATTTGGATACTACCGGGGGAAATTCGGGATCGCCGGTGATGAACGATAAAGGCGAACTTATTGGAATTAATTTCGATCGTTCGTTTACGGCCACCATCAACGACTATGCTTGGAATGAAAATTACAGCCGATCTATTGGCTGTGATATCCGTTATGTTTTGTATGTGATGAAGTACGTTTCTAAAGCCGATCACCTTCTACAAGAAATTGGAATTAACTTGTAAAATCAGATAGCACCTGCAAACAGGTCGGTTTAGATATATTTCTTATTGTACTCAATAAAATAGTTACTCCTTTACGCACATATATCCGAACGTATACCAATACCGTTGCAAAAACGTATCTCATGTCATCTTTTTACATTCGGAGATTTTAAAGACTCTAGTAAGTCATATCCCACTATATTTAAATTTAAGAATAGTAGTTCCATAACTACCTATTTGATCTGTCTTTATCTGTATTCTTCCAGATAAAACTAATAACATAAAAAAATCCCCGGTTTGTTAACCGGGGATTCGTATTAAACTACCGTAAATAGGTAGATAAAATTGTAATTAGGCGTTGTCGTCAGCTTTTTCTTCACCTTCAACCGCATCCGTGTTATCCGCTGCAACATCATCGCTTTCAACTACTTCAGTGGCTTCAACAGCCGCCGGTGTAACTTCTGCTACAGATGCTTCTTCAACAACTTCTTCTACTACGGCATCTTCAATTACAGGTGCAGTAGCTTTGGCTGCTGGAGCTTCAGCTTTGGCTGCAGATGATCCACCACGACGTGAACGACGCGTAGTAGCTTTTTTCTTGTCTTGACCGAATCCATCGAAAAACTCGTTGAAATCAACCAATTCAATCATCGCCATTTCCGCATTGTCACCGGCACGATTACCAGTTTTTAAAATACGGGTATATCCACCGGGACGGTTAGCTACTTTCTCTCCTACTACTGTGAACAACTCCTTAACGGCGTCCTTATCTTTCAAATAAGAAAACGCAGTTCTATAATTATGGGTAGAAGAAACTTTACTACGAGTGATGATAGGTTCTACAAACACACGCAACGACTTCGCTTTGGCTACTGTTGTTATAATTCTCTTGTGCTTGATTAAGGAAGAGGCCATGTTTGAAAGCATAGCACTTCTGTGCGATGCAGTTCTTCCTAAGTGATTAATCTTTTTACCGTGTCTCATTGAATTAGTCGTCGTTTAAATTGTATTTGGAAACATCCATTCCAAAGTTTAAGCCTTTTTCTCTTACAAATTCTTCCAATTCAGAAAGTGATTTCTTTCCGAAGTTTCTAAATTTCAATAAATCGTCAATATGATAATTTACTAACTCACCCAAGGTCTTGATTTCAGCTGCTTTCAAACAATTGTAAGCACGAACTGAAAGATCTAAATCCGCTAGAGGAGTTTTCAATATTTTGCGCATGTGCAAGAAAGTCTCATCCACTTCTTCAACCGCTTTACTAGCTTTTGATTCAGGCATGATGTTCTCATCACTAAACAACACAAAGTGTTGAATAAGTATACGAGCCGCTTCTTTCATTGCTTCTTCTGGGTGGATACTACCATCGGTGGTAACTTCCATCACCAATTTTTCATAATCGGTACGCTGTTCTACACGGAAATCTTCTACTGAATATTTCACATTGCGGATAGGCGTAAAGATAGAATCCACAGGAATCATTCCGATAACCGCATCCTTTGGTTTATTTTCATCTGCAGGAACATAGCCTCTGCCTTTACCCACAGTTATCTCTAACTCCAGGGTAACGGTTGGCTCCATATTACAGATTACCAATTCCGGATTAAGAATGATAAAATCGTTGGTATAGCGTCCGATATCACCTGCTAAGAACTGATCTTTACCTTTAATACTAATAAAGATTTTCTCTTGCTCTTCGGTAGATGCGTTTGCTTTGAAACGAACTTGCTTAAGGTTCAATACCAATTCAACAACGTCTTCTACTACTCCCTTGATGGTACTGAACTCATGATCTACCCCCGAAATTTTTACAGTTGTGATCGCATAGCCTTCCAAAGAAGACAATAAAATACGGCGCATAGCATTACCAATGGTAACGCCATAGCCTTTTTCCAGTGGAGAAAATTCAAAGACACCGTTAAAATCGGTGGCTTTGTTCATCACCACTTTATTTGGTTTTTGAAAAGGTATTACACCCATGTTTTTAATCAGGATTATTTACTATATAGTTCGACAATCAACTGCTCCTTGATATTCTCAGGAATTTCAGAACGCTCAGGATAAGTTAAAAACTTACCTTCTAAATCGTTACCATTCCATTCTATCCAAGAAAAACGGTTGTTTACTTTGCTTACGGAATTTGAAATAACTTCCAAACTCTTGCTACGCTCACGTACTGCTACCACATCCCCAGGCTTCAAAGAAAAACTCGGAATGTTTACAACTTCACCATTTACGGTAATGTGACAGTGAGAAACTAACTGACGAGCAGCGCGACGTGTAGGTGCTATACCCATACGGAATACGCTGTTATCCAAACGGGCTTCCAAGAATTTCAATAAATTCTCACCGGTAATACCCTTTTTCGCGGCAGCCTTCTTGAAAGTATTACGGAACTGCTTTTCCAATAAACCGTAAGTATATTTAGCCTTTTGTTTCTCGGCTAACTGCACAGCATATTCAGAAAGCTTAGGTCTGCGACGGGAATTACCGTGCTGACCTGGACCGTAATTTTTTCTTTCCAAAGCCTTATCCTTACCGAAAATCGGTTCACGGAATCTACGTGCTACTTTGGATTTGGGACCTGTATATCTTGCCATTTTTTTTCTTACTAAATAAAATTATACTCTTCTACGCTTAGGAGGACGACATCCATTGTGTGGCAATGGAGTAATATCCGTAATTGATTGAACTTCAATACCTACTGTCTGCAAGTTACGTATCGCACTATCGCGACCGCTACCAGGACCCTTAACAAAAACATCTACTTTGCGCAAGCCTGAATCAAATGCAACTTTTGCACAATCCAAACAAGCTACCTGAGCTGCATATGGAGTATTCTTTTTCGATCCGCGGAATCCCATTTTACCCGCACTTGACCAACTGATTACCTGACCATCTGTATTTGTAACAGAAACGATAATATTATTGAAAGTAGCGTGAATATGAACCTGACCCATTGGATCAACTTTCACCTTCTTCTTCTGAACTTTTTTCTTATTGGTGTTTGCCATGATAATTCTCTAAACTAATTATTTGGTAGCCTTTTTCTTACCAGCAACGGTCTTACGCTTACCTTTTCTTGTACGGGCATTGGTTTTGGTACTCTGTCCACGTACAGGCAATCCCTTACGGTGACGCTGTCCACGGTAACATCCAATATCCATCAAACGCTTAATGTTTAACTGAACCTCGGAACGCAATTCGCCCTCGGTCTTTAAATTTGCAGTGATGAAGTTACGAATGGCAGCCAACTCATCGTCGTTCCATTCGTTTACTTTTTTGTCATGACTGATCCCTGCTGCATCTAAGATGTTTGCAGAGGTGCTTTTTCCAATCCCATAAATGTAGGTGAGTCCAATCACACCACGTTTGTTTTTGGGAATATCGATACCTGCTATCCTGGCCATTATTGATTATCCTTGTCTTTGCTTGTATTTGGGGTTTTTCTTGTTAATAACATACACCTTTCCCTTACGGCGTACGATTTTGCAGTCAGCGCTGCGTTTCTTCACTGCGGTTCTAACTTTCATGTTTTTTACTTATATCGATATGAGATGCGGCCCCTAGTTAAATCATACGGTGACATTTCAACGCTCACCTTGTCGCCAGGCAGGATACGAATATAATGCATACGCATCTTCCCAGAGATGGTACAAATCACTTCGTGACCATTCTCCAAGCGTACACGGAACATCGCGTTGGACAAAGCCTCCTCGATAATACCGTCTTGTTTTATTGCGTCTTGCTTTGGCATTTATTTTTTAAAAGGGCTGCAAAATTAATACTTTATTTCTTAAAAATCAACTTGACTCATCTGGTTTGTCATTCTTCCCTTCATTCTTCCGCCTCCGCTCATCAAACCATCGTATTTGCGCATCAATAAATAGCTATCGATTTGCTGTAATGTATCCAACACAACACCCACCAAAATCAATAAACTGGTTCCCCCATAAAACTGAGCGAATTCAGAACTGATGTTGGCAACATTGGCTAAAACAGGCAACAAAGCAACTAAACTTATAAAGATGGCTCCAGGAAATGTAATTCTTGAAATTACCTCATCGATAAAATCAGCGGTTTGCTTACCAGGCTTAATACCCGGAATAAAACCGTTGTTTCTTTTCATGTCTTCCGCCATTTGCTTCGAATTGAAAATAATAGCAGTATAAAAATACGTGAAAACGATGATTAAAAATATCAAGATTGCATTGTGCCAAAATCCATTGGGGTTCATTAAAGACATCAAGAATTGTGGTGGTGTTTCATACATATTGGCTAAAGTAGCGGGTAAAAATAGTATCGCCTGCGCAAATATGATCGGCATTACGCCCGCTGCCAAGATTTTAATTGGCAAATACTGACGTGCCCCACCGTACTGGCGATTACCAATAACACGTTTTGCATAATTTACCGTAATCTTACGGGTACCTTGCGTAAGCAAGATTACTCCCAGAATCACCATAAACCAAACAACCATTTCTACAATAACGATAATCATACCTCCATCACCCAAGCGCAACAATACTTCCGATAAAAGTGCTGCTGGCATTCTCGCGATGATACCTACCATTATTATTAAGCTAATTCCGTTACCCAATCCACGATCGGTGATTCTCTCACCCAACCACATAGTGAACATGGTACCAGCCGTTAACAATATAACATTGGTAAACATAAACATTTCTTTGCTCAACACATCGGAAAAATTATATAACAAAGCGCCAGCGTTCTTTTCGTCGTTGGCAATGTTACTCAAATATCCGAAAGCCTGAACAGCAGTAAATGCTATAGTTAACAAACGGGTGTACTGATTAATCTTGCGTCTTCCCTCTTCCCCTTCTTTCTGCATACGCTGAAAAGCAGGAACAGCAATTGTGATTAACTGCATAAAAATTGAAGCCGAGATATAAGGCATAATACCTAGTGCGAAAATGGCTCCTCTTGCAAATGCACCACCGGCGAAGGTATTAATTAAACCTAAAATACTCTTTTTAGTATCGTTATTTAAACCCTCTAAGGCTTCACTATCGATACCAGGAAGAATCACAAACGAACCCAATCGATAAACCACTAACAATAACAAGGTATACAAAATACGCTTGCGTAAATCGTCAATGGACCAAATGTGTTTTAACGTATCTATCAGCTTCTTCATGCGTTAGCTATTTAGCGATTTCGTGAGTGCTTCCGCCAGCTTTTTCAATAGCAGCTTTCGCTGTATCGCTAAATTTGTGAGCGTGTACCTCTAAACCAGATTTAACTTCACCACGACCCAATACCTTCACCAATTCACGCTTACCTACCAAGTGTTTAGACACTAATAAAGCATGGTCGATTTTGGAAACATTCAATGATTCAGCAATCTGTTGCAACACGTCTAAATTTATAGCAGCATACTCAACACGATTAATGTTTTTGAAACCACCTTTAGGAATACGACGTTGCAAAGGCATCTGACCACCTTCGAAACCTATTTTACGACTATAACCGGTACGAGACTGAGCACCTTTATGACCTTTTGTAGACGTTCCACCTTTACCGGAACCTTGACCACGGCCTATGCGTTTGGCTTTCTTAACCGAACCTGCAGCAGGTTTTAAATTACTTAAATTCATTTGATTTTACTTAATCTGCGTTTTCAACTTTCAATAAATGACTAACTGTGCGAACCATGCCTTCTAATTGAGCGTTTAACTCAATTGTTCTGCTAGCGTGCATCTTTCGTAATCCCAAAGCCTTCAACGTAGCTTTCTGATTCTTCGGATATCCTATTCCGCTTTTTATTTGGGTAATTTTAATTTTTGCCATCATTTATACTATTAACCGTTGAACACCTTTTTCATACTAATTCCACGCATTTGAGCAACGGTGATAGGATCACGCATTTTGATCAATGCATCAAAAGTAGCTTTAACCACGTTGTGAGGATTGGATGAACCTTTAGATTTTGCTAATACGTCTGTGATACCAGCACTTTCTAATACAGCACGCATAGCACCACCCGCAATAACTCCAGTACCATGAGATGCTGGCTTCAAGAAAATGAAACCACCCCCAAATTTACCGATTTGCTCGTGAGATACTGTACCGTTTATTACAGGAACTTTGATCAAATTCTTCTTTGCATCTTCAATACCCTTGTTGATTGCATCGGTAACTTCACCAGATTTTCCTAATCCATGACCCACGATGCCCTTACCATCACCCACAACTACTAATGCTGTGAAGCTGAAGGTTCTACCACCTTTGGTTACCTTCGCAACTCGGTTGATGGATACTACCTTTTCGGTTAAGGTAAGTTCGCTGGGTCTAACTCTTACTAAATTATTATTCGACATGCTGTGTTCTATTAGAATTGAAGACCTCCCTCACGGGCTGCTTCGGCCAAACTTTTAACGCGTCCATGGTACAAGTTACCACCACGATCGAAAACTACAGAAGTGATACCAGCAGCTATAGCACGCGCTGCAATGGTCTTACCCACTGTGGCTGCTTTTAGTGTTTTGGTTTCCTTTACTGATGCAATTGCAGCTTCTCTTGAAGATGCAGCACACAATGTAGTTCCGTTGCTATCATTGATTAACTGTACATAGATATCAGCATTACTTCTAAAAACTGATAATCTTGGACGATCGGCAGTACCGCTGATTTTACCGCGGATTCTGCGCTTAATTTTATTCTTTTTAAGACCTTTTTTAATGTTTGATGTAGTAGACATGAGAATTCCTCCTTATTTCTTAGACGCTGATTTACCGGCTTTTCTACGCAATACCTCATTTTCGAAACGAATACCTTTACCCTTGTAAGGCTCTGGCTTACGGAACGAACGAATTTTAGCGGCAACCTGACCCAACAATTGCTTGTCGGCACACTCCATTGTTAATGTTGGATTCTTACCTTTTAAAGTCTCTGTTGCTACTTTAATTTCGGAAGGAATTTCCATCATGATTTTGTGGGAATAACCAAGAACGAATTCTACTACGTTACCTTGGTTTGATACTTTGTAACCCACACCTACCAACTCTTGCACTACTTTATGACCCGCACTTACGCCGGTAATCATATTGCTGATAAGAGCACGATACAAACCGTGTAAACTCTTGTGCAATTTGCTGTCGCTTGGGCGATTGACTGTCAATACAGAGCCATCAATGTTGATTTGCATGTCCTCATGAATGTTCTGTGACACTTCTCCTTTGGGGCCTTTGGCCACCAATAAACCATTGTTTAGAGTTAATGTAACTCCAGCTGGAATGGCAATTGGCATTTTTCCTACGCGTGACATTTATATAATTTTAATTAAGATACGAAACATAAAATTTCACCGCCAACACCCAACGTACGGGCTTCTTTGTCGGTCATAACACCTTTGCTCGTTGAAATTATTGCAACACCTAAACCGTTTAACACGCGAGGCATTTCGGTAGAACCGCTATACCTACGTAAACCCGGAGTTGAAACGCGGGTTAGCGTTGTGATAGCATTGGTCTTCTGGCTGTTACCATATTTCAAAGCAATTTTAATAACTCCCTGCTTATTGGCAGTTTCTTCAAATTTGTATTTCAAAATATAACCCTTTTCGTACAATACGCGAGTAATCTCTTTCTTTAGATTGCTAGCGGGGATCTCTACGATGCGGTGATGCGCTTTAATAGCGTTACGCAAACGGGTTAAGTAATCGGATATTGGATCTGTCATTGCTTTATTCTTTTACCAACTGGATTTGGTTACACCTGGGATTTTACCATCGCTGGCTAACTGACGAAACTGGTTTCTGCAAATACCAAAGGTACGCATGTAACCTCTTGGGCGACCCGTTAATTTACAACGGTTACGCAAACGCACTGGAGAAGCGTTACGCGGCAATAATTGCAACGCATCGTAATTTCCTTCTGCTTTTAATTTGGCGCGCTTCTCGGCATAACGGGCAACCATAGCTTCCCGTTTGCGCTGCCTAGCCTTTATTGATTCTCTTGCCATTGATTATTTCTTTTTAAAGGGGAATCCCAAGTTTCTTAACAACTCTAAACACTCTTCGTCATTCTCAGCCGTTGTAACCACAGTGATATCCATCCCTGTAATTTTATTTACTTTATCGATATCGATTTCAGGGAAGATAATTTGTTCTGTGATACCCATGGTAAAGTTACCACGACCATCAAATCCACGAACTTCCAACCCTTGAAAATCACGCACACGAGGCAAAGAAACGGTGATCAAGCGATCCAAGAAATCGTACATCTGTACTTTACGCAAAGTAACTTTAGCACCGATCGGCATTTTCTCTCTTAATTTAAAGTTAGAAATCGCTTTCTTAGATATAGTTGCTACCGCCTTTTGTCCAGAGATTTTTGTCATCTCGTCCAACGCAGCATCTACTAATTTCTTATCATTTACAGCGGCACCCACACCTTGGTTTAATACAACTTTCTCAATACGTGGAATCTGCATAACATTCTTGTATGCAAACTTCTCCATCATTGCAGGTACAACTTCTTCTTTATATTTGGCTTGTAACCTTGGAATATAACTCATGATCGTTCTTTCTATTATTTAATAAATTCGCCGGACTTCTTAGAAAAACGCTGCAATTTACCAGCGTCGTTCAACTTTCTACCGATACGGGTTGGAGTACCACTCACTACCACCTGCAAATTACTCAAATGAATAGGAGCTTCGATCTTGTCGATTCTACCTTGAGTATTCTGCGCAGTTGGCTTTCTGTGCTTTGTTACCATATTCAATCCCTCAACGATAGCACGGTTGGTGGTGCGCAATACACGCAACACTTTACCGGTTTTGTTTTTGGAATCACCAGCAATAACTTTAACCGTATCGCCTTTTTTTACGTGAAGCTTCACTCTTGTTTCGTTCTTTGTTGCCATTTTATAATACCTCTGGTGCAAGTGATACAATCTTCATAAACTGCTTGTCGCGCAATTCACGAGCTACAGGACCGAAAATACGGGTACCTCTAGGTTCATCGTTGTTGTTCAACAATACACAGCTATTCTCATCAAAACGGATGTAAGATCCATCCGGTCTGCGAACTTCTTTCCTAACACGAACTACTACCGCCTTGGAAACGGAGCCTTTTTTTATGTTACTGCCTGGGATCGCAGATTTAACAGATACCACGATTTTATCGCCTACGCTCGCATAGCGGCGACCTGTGCCACCCAATACGCGAATACATAGTACTTCTTTGGCGCCGCTGTTATCGGCCACTTTGAGTCTTGATTCCTGTTGTACCATCTTATTTAGCTTTTTCTACGATTTCTACTAATCTCCAACGCTTGGTCTTACTCATGGGTCTAGTTTCCATGATACGAACGATATCGTTCTCTCCACAGCTATTGGCTTCGTCATGAGCAACAAATTTCTTCGTCTTCTTGAAGTATTTACCATACTTAGGGTGCTTTACACTGCGCACAACATTTACAACGATGGTTTTATCCATCTTGCTGCTGCTCACAACCCCAATGATTTCTTTTCTTGCGTTTCTTACTGTTTCCATTAGTTTTCGTTGCTTTGACTCATCTTATTCATCATCGCTTGCATTTCATATTTGCTGCGACGCGCATTCAATTCGGTTAAAAGACGCGCAACTTCTTTACGCGCTTCTTTCAGTTGGTGTGGTCGCTCTATTTGAGCTACCGCATTCTGAAATTTCATTTTTTGCAAACGCTTCTGCTCCTCGCGATATTTCTCAACGAGTTCTTTATTTCCTAGCGCTTGTATATCTTGGTATTTCATGAATTAATTCTCCTCGCTATAATCAGGACGTACAACAAATTTGCAAGTTACCGGTAACTTCTGAGCAGCTAAACGCATACCCTCTTTGGCAATATCCAAAGGTACTCCGGCAACTTCAAACATAATAGTTCCAGGCTTAACAATAGCTACCCAATACTCAGGAGCTCCTTTACCTTTACCCATTCGCACTTCTGCGGGTTTCTTGGTAACGGGCTTGTCTGGGAAAATTCTAATCCAAACCTGACCTTCACGCTTTAAATAACGCGTTAATGCAATACGAGCTGCTTCAATTTGGCGAGCGGTAATCCAATGGGGTTCCATCGATTTTAATCCGAAACTGCCGTAACTAACCAAGTGACCTCGGCTGGCAATTCCGTGAACTCTTCCCTTCTGGTGTCTTCTAAATTTCGTTCTTCTTGGACTTAACATTGTTTACCTCCTTATGCGTTATTTCTTCTTGGACGGTTATTGTTTCCACGATTGCGATCATCTCTTCCTCCACGGTCACGACGATCGTTGCGGCCACCACCCGAATTATTACCTCTTCTTTCGGTCTCAACTTGTGGAGCCAAATCTACTTTACCATAGATTTCACCCTTACACAACCAAACCTTGATTCCTATTTTACCATAAACGGTTTGAGCTTCTACTAAAGCGTAATCGATGTTCGAACGCAATGTATGCAAAGGTGTTCTACCCTCTTTATACATCTCTGAACGAGCAATCTCACCGCCATTCAAACGACCACTTATACGAACTTTGATACCATCAGCACCCATTTTCATGGTACCTTGAATCGCATTCTTAATAGCACGCTTGTAAGAGAAACGATTCTCGATTTGTTGAGCGATATTCTCACCAACCAAACGAGCATCTAACTCAGGACGCTTTATCTCACTGATGTTGATTTGTACATCTTTACCAGTAATCTTCTTGATTTCTTCGCGGATAGCATCTACCTCTCCGCCTCCCTTACCAATAACGATACCCGGACGGCTCGTATGGATAGTAAGTGTGATGCGCTTTAAGGTTCTCTCGATTACTACCTTCGCAATTCCACCTTTTGGAATGCGCACGCGCAAATATTTGCGGATTTTCTCGTCTTCCGCCAGCTTATCTCCGTAGTCTTTCCCACCATACCAGTTGGAATCCCATCCACGGATGATACCTAAACGCAATCCTATCGGGTTAACTTTTTGTCCCATAATGTGATATACCGTCCTTTATTATTCGTTAGTTGTTTGTTGATTCTTAAGACTATCAATAACCACTGTTACGTGATTAGAGCGCTTTCTTTGTCTGTAACCACGACCCTGGGGAGCGGTTCTTAAACGCTTCATCACGAGGCCACCGTCTACCATTATCGTTTTTACATACAATTCACTATCTTCAATACGCTCTCCTGCATTGATCTGACCCCAGTTTGCGATACCGCTCTTGATCAATTTAGCAATGTAAATTGCGTAGGTTGGTTTTTGGTTCCACTGAAGAATATTCAAGGCACGTTCAACACGCTGACCTCTTACTGCGTCGGCTACTAACCTCATCTTACGAGGGCTCAACGGACAGTTTCTCAAAATTGCTTTTGCTTCCATGTTCTTTGTTATTTACCGTGTCCTTTGAATGTTCTAGTAGGAGCAAATTCTCCCAATTTATGTCCAACCATATTCTCTGTTACATAAACAGGAATAAATTTATTTCCGTTGTGAACTGCGAAAGTATGACCAACAAAGTCAGGAATAATTAAACTTCTTCTAGACCAGGTTTTTACCACGGATTTCTTATTTGCCTCATTCAAGGTTGTAACCTTACGGTTCAACTTAACGTCTACAAATGGGCCTTTTTTAATGGATCTTGCCATAATTACCTCTGACTATTACTTATTGCGTTTAGACTTTCTTCTCTCAATGATAAACTTACTTGACGCCTTCTTCGGTGCACGGGTCTTCTGACCTTGTGAATAGATAAGATTTCTAGATCTTGGCTGTCCACCTTTGTTGCGGCCTTCACCACCACCCATCGGGTGATCTACAGGGTTCATTGCCGTTGCACGAGTACGAGGACGGATACCCAACCATCTTGAACGACCGGCCTTACCCTTACGCTCTTGGCTGTGTTCACTATTACTAACAGTTCCTACAGTAGCAATACAACTTGCCAAAATCAAACGGCTTTCACCACTTGGCAACTTGATCGCCGCATATTTGCCTTCTCTCGCCATTAACTGAGCGTATGAACCAGCACTGCGACAAATTTTACCACCCTGACCAGGCTGTAATTCGATATTATGAATCAACGAACCCAACGGAATCTCACTCAATGGTAACGCATTACCAACTTCAGGAGATGAACCAGGTCCTTGTTCGATTTTCTGTCCTACCTTAATTCCATTTGGAGCTAAAATATAACGCTTCTCTTCTCCAAACTGAACCAAAGAAATGAATGCACTTCTATTTGGATCATATTCTACAGAGATAACTTCACCAACAATTCCAAAATTATTTCTTTTGAAATCAATGATACGATAGCGGCGCTTGTGACCACCACCAATATAACGCATGGTCGTACGACCTTGGTTATTTCTACCACCGGACTTCTTGATAGGAGCCAATAACGATTTCTCGGGCTTCGCTGTAGTTATCTCAGCGAAGGTGTTGGCTACGCGAAAGCGCTGTCCCGGTGTGATCGGATTTAAACGACGTACTGCCATGATTAGATGTTTTCGTAAAAGTCTATGTTAAAACCTTCTTTTAATGTTACAATGGCCTTTTTATACTTGTTAGTATAACCGGAGATTTGGCCTGTGCGGCGATTTCTGCGCGCTTTCCCCCGTTGGATCATGGTGTTTACCGTGTCAACTTCTACCCCATAGAACTCTTCGATAGCTTTTCTGATTTCGTCTTTGCTGGCCTTATGGTCAACAACGAAACCGTACTTGCCACCTTTGTCCATGATAGCAGTCATTTTCTCGGTAATCAATGGCTTTTTCAGTATCATTTGCTGTGTGCCTCCTCGATTTTGGAGATTGATTTTTCTGTTAAAATTAATGAATGGGCCTTCATCACTTGGTATGTATTCAAGTCGATAGCACGCATAATCGTGTTACCTTCGATGTTTCTGCCACTTAAAACTAAATTCTTTTGAAGTTCTGGAGTAACAAACAACGTTCTACCTGTTACATTCAAAGCCTTCAACATCGCTACAAATTCAGAGGTCTTTGGTGCAGACATTTCGAAATCTTCCACAACCACTATCGACTGATTTTTAGCCTTATAAGACAAAGCGCTCAAACGAGCCAAACGCTTTAATTTTTTGTTCAACTTGAAAGAATAATCACGGGGCTTGGGTCCGTGAATACGAGCACCTCCAACAAAGATACCAGATTTCAATGAACCGTGTCGAGCTCCACCTGTACCTTTTTGACGGAACAACTTACGCGTTGAACGGTGAATTTCTGTACGATCCTTAGTCTTGTGCGTTCCTTGACGCTGATTAGCTAAATACTGCTTTACGTCTAGGTAAATAGCATGGTCATTA
Organism: Flavobacteriales bacterium; assembly: GCA_947457565.1. GTDB lineage: Bacteria > Bacteroidota > Bacteroidia > NS11-12g > UBA955 > JAGKXC01. Next base: position 8,113 of record CANGWH010000033.1, on the reverse strand, counting down.
GGATCAATGCCAAAAACTTCGGCATTTAAGCTAACGGTTCTACCAGTTTCAGCTCCTTGCTTGTTTAATACTTTAAATTCCATACTATTAACGCTCAATTATTACCGTTGCACCATTGTGGCCAGGTATTGCACCTTTAATTACCAAAAGATTTTTTTCGGTATCCACTTTTAATATCTCTAAGTTCTGAGTCTTTACTCTCGTACCACCGGTTCTACCTGCCATGCGAATGCCTTTGAAAACACGCGCTGGGAAAGAACAAGCACCGATTGATCCAGGAGCACGCAAACGATTGTGCTGACCGTGAGTAGATTCACCCACACCGGCAAAACCATGACGCTTTACTACACCCTGAAAACCTTTACCTTTTGAAGTTCCTACTACGTCTACAAACTCCCCTGCTTCAAACATAGTTACGTCGATAACGTCGCCGATGTTCGCATTGTCTGCATCACGGAACTCAATAACTTCACGCTTACCGGTAGTGTTTGCTTTTGCAAAGTGACCCTTCTCAGCGGAATTGGTATGCTTTTCTTTCTTATCACCGAAAGCGATCTGAACAGCTTTGTAGCCATCTTTACTCTCAGATTTAACCTGGGTTACAACACATGGTCCCGCCTCAATTACAGTGCAAGCTACACGCTTACCATCTGCATTGTACAGGCTGGTCATACCCAATTTTTTTCCTATTATACCATTCATGACAATTTCTCCTTACAATTTAATTTCTACTTCAACACCGCTAGGCAATTCAATCTTCATTAACGCATCTACAGTCTTTGTAGAACCGTTGAATATGTCGATCAAACGCTGGTAAGTGCAATATTGGAACTGCTCTCTGGCCTTCTTATTTACGTGGGGTGAACGCAATACCGTGAAAATCTTCTTACGGGTAGGCAATGGAACAGGTCCACTAACTACCACACCGGTTGCTTTCACCGCCTTCACGATTTTCTCGGCTGACTTGTCGAGTAAATTGTGATCAAACGACTTTAACTTTATTCTAATCTTCTGGCTTACCATTTTCTTATTATTTAGCGGCGTTTACCTTTTTCAATACTTCATCTGCAATGCTCTTTGGTGTTTCGGTGTAATGCGAGAATTCCATAGAAGAATTCGCACGGCCCGAAGTGATGGTTCGCAACGTAGTTACATAACCAAACATCTCACTCAAAGGAACTTTTGCTTTAATTACCTGAGAACCAGCACGTTCGTCGATACCTTCCAACTGACCTCTTCTGCGGTTCAAATCACCCATTACGTCTCCGCTGTTCTCGTGTGGAGCTACAACTTCTAACTTCATGATTGGTTCCAACAAAATAGGTCCGCAGTTTCTAGCTGCTTCACGGTAACCTTGACGAGCTGCAACTTCAAACGACAGCGAATCGGAGTCAACCGGGTGGAAACTACCATCAAACAAACGAACTTTAATTCTATCTACAGGATATCCAGCTAATACACCATTTACCATGGCAGCTTTAAATCCTTTTTCAACCGATGGGATAAATTCACGAGGAATAGAACCACCTACGATTTCATTTACAAACTGATAATCGCCTACGAAATCTTCATCAGCAGGACCAAGTTCAAATTGGATATCAGCAAATTTACCTCTACCACCGGTCTGCTTTTTGTAAACTTCTCTGTGACTATACTTACGTGTAATCGCTTCCTTGTAAGCAACCTGGGGAGCACCCTGGTTACATTCAACTTTAAATTCACGCTTCAAACGATCCAAAATAATCTCCAAGTGTAATTCACCCATACCAGAGATAATGGTTTGACCGGTCTCTTGGTCGGTGTGAACACGGAAGGTAGGATCCTCTTCAGATAATTTCGACAACGCGTTACCCAACTTATCAGAATCCGCTTGAGTTTTAGGCTCAATCGCCAAACCAATAACTGGCTCAGGGAATACCATAGATTCTAATACGATAGGATTATTTTCTAAACACAACGTATCTCCAGTTTTAATATCTTTAAAACCAACCGCAGCACCGATGTCACCAGCACCCAATTGATCTACAGGATTCTGTTTATTGGCGTGCATCTGGAACAAACGAGAAATACGCTCTTTGTTTCCGGAACGCATGTTCTGTACGTATGAACCGGCATCTAATTTACCCGAGTAAACACGGATGAAACACAATCTACCTACGTAAGGATCGGTTGCAATCTTAAATGCCAACGCAGCAAAAGGAGAATTGTAATCTGGTTTCCACTGAATCGCTTCGCCAGTGTCAGGGTGAGTACCCATAGCACCGCCTCTATCCATTGGAGAAGGCATCAATTCCATTACCATATCCAGCATGGTTTGAACCCCCTTATTCTTGAATGAAGAACCGCACATCATAGGCACAATCTTCATGTCAATAACGGCTGGACGCAATGCATCCAAAATTTCTCTTTCAGAGATGGAGTTAGGATCTTCGAAGAACTTCTCCATCAATTTATCATCATACTCAGATACAGCTTCCAACAATTTCTCACGATACATCAATGCATCTTCCATCATGTCGGCTGGAATATCTATTGTCTCATACGTCATTCCCTGATCGGACTCATTCCAAATCATCCCACGGAAGTTGATTAAGTCAACCACACCACGGAACTGGTCTTCAGCGCCGATAGGTAACTGCAATGGAATTGCATTACTACCCAACATAGAACGCACTTGGCTAACAACGTTTAGGAAGTCGGCACCTGCACGGTCCATTTTATTTACGAAACCGATACGAGGAACATTGTAATTGTTCGCTAAACGCCAGTTGGTCTCAGACTGAGGCTCAACACCGTCTACAGAGCTAAACAAGAACACCAATCCGTCCAATACACGTAAAGAGCGGTTTACCTCAACGGTAAAGTCTACGTGACCTGGAGTATCGATAATGTTAATCTGATATCTTTCTTTATTGTAGTTCCAAAATACAGTTGTAGCTGCTGAAGTGATGGTAATACCTCTCTCTTGCTCCTGGGCCATCCAGTCCATGGTAGCAGCACCATCGTGTACTTCCCCTATTTTATGGTTTACACCAGAATAATAAAGAATACGTTCAGTGGTAGTAGTTTTACCAGCATCGATGTGTGCAGCGATACCAATATTTCGGGTTAATGCTAAATTGCGTGACATGACTTATTCTAACTGAAACTATTAAACTCTAAAGTGCGCGAAAGCTTTGTTTGCTTCAGCCATTTTGTGTGTATCTTCTTTTTTCTTAACCGCAGAACCTTCGTTGCGAGAAGCAGCTAAGATTTCACCAGCCAATTTCTCAGCCATAGACTTTTCGTTACGCTTACGTGCATAACCAATCATCCACTTCATACCTACAGCAATCTTACGGCGCTGTGGCACTTCCATTGGAATCTGGAAGGTAGCACCACCCACACGACGAGCCTTAACCTCTACGGCAGGCATTACGTTGTTCAAGGCTTTGCGGAAGGTTTCGATACCTGGCTCTTCGGTTACTTTCTTCTCAACGATATCAATCGCATCATAGAAAATAGTATAGGCCAAGGACTTCTTGCCATCATACATCATTCCGTTCACAAAACGAGATACCATCGTATCGTTGAACTTGGGGTCTGGCAATAACAAGCGTTTTTTAGCGCGCGACTTTCTCATCTCTTAAATTCCTTATTTTTTCTTAGGCTTCTTAGTTCCGTACTTACTTCTACGTTGATTACGTCCTTCTACACCCGCAGTATCCAATGCACCGCGTACAATGTGATAACGTACTCCCGGAAGATCTTTCACCCTGCCACCACGTACCAATACGATACTGTGTTCCTGCAAGTTGTGACCCTCGCCGGGGATGTAGGCGTTCACTTCCTTTCCGTTCGACAAACGAACACGAGCAACCTTGCGCAAAGCCGAATTAGGCTTCTTGGGAGTGGTAGTATATACACGGGTACAAACACCTCTGCGCTGGGGACAAGAATCGAGCGCAGGAGACTTACTCTTCCATACGGTTTCCTGGCGACCTTTTCTAATTAACTGTTGAATGGTAGGCATATATTTCCTAAAAAGGACGGCAAAATTAAGCTTATTTTTTTTCATAATCAACCCCTTTCTCAAAAAAATTCAATGTTTTTCTGCATTTGGGGTTTACACCTAGCCCTTGTACCACTAAATTCCTACAAAAAGCAACCTTTTATCGATGCTTTCGTCATTATTTACGCCACTTTCCTTTGCTTTGGTATTAATTTTGTAAAATTCGTTAAAACTATCAAGACCACCAACTATTATTCTCCTATGCCTACCATTACTATCAAAAATACCCTCATTTCTTGTCGGAATATCGGCCTAACCCTGGTTATCACCCTATTTAATACAACTATTTCATCGGCCCAAAACGCCGTTGCTCGAAGTGCAATAAAACCTAAAGGTGCCCAAATTGCTTTTGATCATACCCGATTCGATTTCGGACCCATTAACGAAAACATCAAATTTGCTAGCCATAAATTTGGATTCACCAATACAGGTAATGCACCGTTGGTTCTTAATAAAGTGGAAACTTCCTGCGGTTGCACCACTCCAGAATGGAGCACCGACACCGTTAAACCCGGCGAACAAGGGTACGTAACTGCACGCTACGAAACCACCAATCGATTGGGAACATTCACCAAATCCATCACCGTTTACTCCAATGCCCTGGAAAGTCCGATGGTATTTTTAGACATCTTAGGCGATGTTTATCGAGAAAACACAGACCTAGAATCCAATACCGAAATCAAATACAACTACGGCAAGGTAACTTTTTCTAAGCCCGCGTTAAGTTTTTCGCCCTTGTACGATAATCGAACCGATACCCAATCCCTGTTTGTTACCAATGAAACACCCACAGCGATAAATATATACGCGTTAGACCCCGGTGTTTTACCTCCCTACATTAGAGTATTACAATGGCCAACCACCTTAGAACCCCAAGAACGCGGCAAAGTACAAATCGCTATTGACGGAAAAAAAATCAACTATTATGGCTTCGGTACGTTCGAAATACCCATGAACACCAGCAGTCCAGCCCTCCCCTTCGGATCCGTCTTTGTAACCTTTTCGCGCAAACAATTTTTTCCAAAATATTCAGCTGCACAATTGGCCAAACAACCCAAGTTAACCTTAGATAAAAAAGAACATAATTTTGGCATGATTGCCGAAGCGGGTGACTTAATAACCACCGAAATCAAATTTACCAACACCGGAAAACAATTGCTAAAAATCTACAACATGGATCCTTCCTGCGGATGTATATCGGTAAAAGCCCCAAAAAAGGAATTACAAGCCGGTGAGTCGATGATTGTGAAAGTAATTTTCGATACCGTTACCAAAAAGGGATATTCCAATTACAGCATTGGCATTATTTGCAACGATCCCACCAACCCAGAATTCGAAATCCCCATCAAAGCCCAGTTCCCCGCCAAAGACAGGCACTGCTTAACCTGCCCAAAATAGCCTATCTTTGCAGTTTTATGGGAAGGATTTTTGAAAAACGAAAACACAAAATGTTTGCGCGGTTCGACCGCATGGCCAAGCAGTTTACCCGTTTAGGAAAAGAGATTGCCATCGCCGTTAAGCAGGGCGGTCCCAATGCCGATTATAACCCTCGTTTACGCACAGCGATTCAAAACGCAAAAAGTGTAAACATGCCCAAAGATCGCGTGGATGCGGCCATCAAGCGAGCCACCACCAAAGGCGAAGGCGATTACGAAGAAGTTCGATTTGAAGGCTATGCACCGCACGGCGTAGGGGTTTTGGTAGAAACCGCTACCGATAACAATACCCGCACCGTGGCCAACATCCGCATGCATTTCAACAAAGGCGGAGGAGCCATGGGTAAAACCGGTTCCTTGGACTTTATTTTTACGCGCAAAGGCGTTTTCAAAATCCACAAATCGGCCTTAAAGGGCATGGATATGGAAGAATTTGAGTTTTCGTTAATCGATCACGGTTGCGAAGATTTAGCGGTGGATGAAGAGGAAATCTATGTGTACACCGATTTCGTTTCTTATGGTTCGATGGGTAAAGCCCTGGAAGACATGGGAATTGAAGTTGCAACCGCAGAACTGCAATATATACCCAATACCTATGTAGATCTCACTGACGAGCAAGCCCAAGAAGTATTGGATTTGATTGAACGCATTGAAGGCGATGACGACGTGCAAAACGTTTATCACAATTTGAAGTAAAAAAAAAGGATCTGCAAGCAGACCCTTTTTCAACCCAAAAACTCACTTATTATATTCCGTTATTTTCTTTTACATTGCGCCGATCTCCAGCTCTTCTTTGGCTACTTTACCAAATTCAAGCAGCCTATATCGGCGGATAACCCTAGCTAAAAACTGTGTTAAAGAAATACCCGACTCTTGCAACATTGCAGGAAACATACTCAATCGAGGATGCATATTTGGCATGGTATTAACATCCAGAAGATAGCATTTCCCATTGTGGTAGCGAAAATCGCAACGGCTGTAATATTCCAAATGCAGCATTCGGTGGGCTTGCATCGGCACTGCTTATCCAAAAATTGGCATTTAATAACAGGAATACCAGCAATAGTAGTAAGAAAATTCTAGGAAATTCTTTTTCAATTTCGGGGGTAACCTTTTCCATCTCCCAAATTTCTCTCCGAAATAGAAAGTCCGTATTTCGGAGAGAATACCAAATTGTTAGTTTGGGAGGGAGATTATTAATAATCCATTAATAAAATTTTATCCGTCTACACTTCCTCAGAAATACTGATCAGGCATCTAAACTCAGATAGAAGTCAATTAAAGATAATCGGCTCACTCAATTAGCAGTTTTCAATTCCGATAAATCCCATTTAACACTAAGCAACACATTGCGGCCGGAAGCGCTCATGCCCGATGCGAAATATCGATAATGCAAATCCAACACGTTCTCTACCGCTAACTGCACGGAAAAACCCTTCGGCAAACGATACCCGCCGCGAATCGTCCATATTCCCCAGGCCGGATTGTATCCATCGGGCTTACCATCCCCATCAATATCGGCCATTCCTATCGGCTGTTTATCCTGATTATCCTCCCCACTGCTGCTGTAATCCTCCGCTTTTTTCTCTCCGTTAAACAAATATTGCACCTCTCCAAACCCTTGCCTACTTGTCCATTTTATCGACGTCTGACCATACATCGGCGGTATATGATCCAAGGGTTGCCACACTTCTGACGAATTTGTACCCGCACGATACAATCCACGGGTGTAGTTTAAGGACCCCGACCACCAAATTCCGTCCATTATTTTCACCTTAGCATTGGTGTAAAATCCAGAAATTCTGCCTTCGGCCATATTTTTCAGCTGATACACGGGTGTTAATCTACCGTCGTATTCTACCGAATCTTCTCCATTTAATGTACCCACCTGATCCAACAATAAATTAGCAATAACGGATTGATAGACACCGGCCTCCAACACAAATTTCTCCGATTTACTCAATAAAACACCCAAATCGAAGGTAGTACTTCTTTCTGCTTGCAAGTTGGGCGAAGGCACCAATAATTTCACCGCCGGTTTGGAATCAAATACCTTGGTCATATCGTCCACGTTAGGGTTCCGAAACGCTTGATTCACCGATACTTTTACAATAGCAATCTTTCCAATTTCCTTGTTTAATCCCACATCAAAACTCGCGGTATTATTGGCAAACTCAATGGAATTATAGGGCAACTTCCAAGGATTTCTTATGGAATAATTGGCTTGTAAATCGTACCGCGTGTAACGAGCACCGCCTTGAACATTGGCCTTCCATCGGGGTAAATCACCCAATAACTGCGCGTACACCGATGTCATGTTTGTCCGTGCACCCGAATCGGCATACCTCGCCTTGGTAATAGACTCAGTCCCTGTTAAAATATTGGTATTAATCCCCGTAGATCGTACCCGGTTATTCACGTACTCCAAACCGGTATTTAACCGTAAACGATTGGATATCTTATCGCTACGATCGTAATTCACCGTTGCCATAACCACCGTATCCATTTGGGACCGTTGGGTGTTACTCCGGAAATTCCGTGTGATTCTGCCTACTTGGGTCTCCTGCCTTGCCAGTGTTAACCGCTGACGGTGTTCCGCGCTGCCCTGCTCTGCCTGATACGATAT
>CANGWH010000032.1 GCA_947457565.1 Flavobacteriales bacterium | reverse complement strand
TTGGCTAAAAATAGGCCCATCACAAGAACTAGGATAAGTGCCGAAAGGTGAAAATGTTTGGCCACGGCATACATAATGAGCATCACGGCGATGATGGGTATGAATCGAATTTTGTGTTTCAGGTTATTGAGTAAAAAAACTAAAACCGCGGTTCCTAAAATACTAATGATTAAACTGAAAAAAATCTGTAAAATAAAATTCAGTCCGGATATAACTGTAATTTTTTCATTTAACAGAAAAAAATTAAACAATAGCACACCGATGATGTCGCTAAAGCTACTTTCAAAAACTATAAAACTGGATTGTTCTTTGGAAAACAACCGAGCGGTAGGTACGGCGATTGCGCTTGAGATTACAGACAAGGCGATAGCGTAGAGCATACCTTGTTGCAGGGAGGCGGCGAAGGCAATTTTGAAGAAGAAAGCGATGGAGGCGGAGGTAAGAATGAGACTGATAAGTGAGGACAACACGGATTTGCGAATCATCGGCACGTTGGTTCTGTCTATGGGTAATTCCAGTGCTCCTTCAAAAACTATTAGTATCAGGCCAATGGTACCGAGCAAGGGTAAGACGTGATCTAATACTGGGGCGGGTATTGCTAAATAAATTAGGAATTGTTTTATACCTATTCCTAATAAGAGCACCAGCAAAACCGAAGGAATTTTGGTTCTAGGCGATATTACCTCGAAGAGATAGCTGATTAAAACTAAAATGGAGAGTATCAACAACAGGCTATTCTGCATACGTGGTTAAAATACAAATTTTATTTCTAAATGGCTTAATTCGGGTATAAGTTGACGATAATTTCGCAATATGAACTATACTTGGACATGCAAAGAAATGGTTCTATGGATGTGGAGGGCAAACGTGGGAAAGCCTATGTTTTCAGAGCGTTGTATTGGGGGTTGGGATTGATTTTGATGGTGGGTATGGGCGGAGTTTGGGTGGTTTTAAGTTCGAGCAGGGGTCATCACGGATTGGATAAAACGGAGGTTGATAGATTAGGACAGCCGAGTGGCGGCGCGGCGGAGGGGTATGTTAGTTCAACGCTGGGGGGTGCTGGAGCCATGGTTCAGGGTGGCAGCGCGATGAGGGATGGCGGCGCGGCGGAGTTGGAGGATGATGGTTCAGCGATGTTTGGCACTCAAGCTATGGGGCGGGGTGGCAGCGCGATGCGGGGTGGCAATGCAGTGCAGGGGGAAGTTAGTTCAGCGCAGCGGGGGGCACGAGCCTGGGTTAAGGGGAGCCGCGCGGCGCAAGGGGATATTGATATATATTTTCTTACGGGGAGGAATGGCAAATCAACCAGTGGTGTAATTTTCACCACGGTGCCTGCAGGATTTTGCAGTAAGGCTATGGAGTTACAACCCGAGGTTATTGAAGCTTTTGGCAAGATGCGCAGGGCGGCAGCCGGGGCCGGGATTGCATTAACAATTATCTCTGGCAGAAGGACGTTTGAACAACAGAAGACAATCTGGGTAAATAAATGGAACAAGTTGCAATCCCGGGGCATCCACGGCGTGGATGCCGTGGAGCATATCCTTCGGTATAGCTCCATGCCCGGCAGCAGCCGACACCATTGGGGCACTGATATAGACATCAACTCCCTAGAACCCGCTTATTTCAACACCGCCAAGGGCACGAAAGAACTCGCCTGGCTCCGTGCAAATGCCCAAAACTACGGCTTCGCCGAAGTCTACTCCCCCCGTACCACCGGCAGAATCACCGGCTATCAACCCGAACCTTGGCACTGGAGCTATATGCCCCTAGCGTCCACTTACCTAACTCAATACAAACAAAAAATCGGGTACACCCTCTTTGGCATACCCGATTCTAATAATTCGGATTCAATCATGGTTTTCCCCGGATCTCAGTTCGCAAAAACCGTCAAAATCATAGAAAACTATGTGAGCGGTATTTCGGACAATGGAACGTGGAAAAAGCCTTAGTTTCGTTGTTTATTTCAGCATTCCTTGTGCATTATTTTTTGAATAATACAAAAAGTTATCACATCAAAACACTCCACTACTCCATTAAATCAACGAAATGAATGTTCAAATCGCTAACCTAACAAGAACAATCACAAATTCCCCCTGCTACCGCAGAGCAATTTGCAATCAATTATCCCACCATTGCAGAATAATCGGCAGCGCTCATCAAACCGTCTACTTCAGAAGGATTGGTCATTTTAACCTTCACCATCCAACCGCTACCATAAGGATCGCTGTTAACTGATTCTGGAGCACCTTCTAAATCACCGTTTACTTCAGTGATTTCACCACTTACAGGCATGTACAAATCACTCACCGTTTTAACGGCTTCTACCGTTCCAAATACAGCGTGCGCATTTAGGTTCTCGCCCTGCGTAGAAATGTCAACAAACACAATATCACCCAACTCGTGTTGAGCAAAATCAGTAACGCCAATAGTGGCAACGTCGCCTTCAACCAATACCCACTCGTGGTCCTTGGTGTACTTTAAATTATCTGGGAAATTCATAGATGGATGTTTTATTTATTTTTTCCAAATGATGGAAAGAAGTTGTGAAAGTTTATTTTTTAATTCTTTTCTGGTTACAATGAAATCTAAAAAGCCATGTTCTACTAAGAACTCAGAACTTTGAAACCCTTTGGGCAAATCTTTACCAATAGTTTCTCTAATTACCCTAGGACCCGCAAAACCAATCAACGCCTCCGGCTCCGCAATGTTAAAATCGCCCAACATCGCATACGATGCCGTTACTCCACCCGTAGTAGGGTTGGTCATCAACGAAATATACGGTACTCCCGCCTTATTCAACAACGCTAATTTCGCACTGGTTTTAGCCATTTGCATCAACGAAAACGCAGCTTCCATCATCCTAGCCCCACCCGATTTACTGATCATTAAAAACGGAGTCTTCGTCTCCAAACAATAATCAATAGCCCGAGCAATCTTCTCCCCTACCACACTACCCATGGAACCTCCAATAAAGTTGAAATCCATGCAGGCAACCATCAACGGTATCCCATTAATATTACCGTGCGCCGTGCGTAAGGCATCCTTCAATCCCGTTTTCTTCTGAGCAACCACGATACGATCTACGTACGGAGCGGTGTCTGTGAAGTTCAATGGATCCCCAGACGACATACTCGCGTTTATCTCCGTATACTCCCCACCATCAAACAAAATATCGAAATACTCTGCTGATCCAATTTTCTCGTGATAACTGCACGATGGACAAACATAGCGATTGGAAATCCAATCCTTGGTTGGAGCCACTTCTTTGCAGCGTTTGCATTTCTCCCACAAACCGTCCGGAGTAGCTTTCTTCTCCTCAGTCTTAGTAAAAATACCGCTCCAAGTGCGTTTATACCACTTGCTGCCTTCGCCGCCGTTTAATTCGTCCTCGTCTTCGAATTCAAAATTCATAGTATTTTTATTTGGGACAGCTACCCGCCCCTAAGAACCTGCCAATTACGCTAAAGTGATGCTATTATCCAAATAAACGTCTTGTACAGAATTCAACAAAGCTACGCCTTCGTTCATCGGCTTTTGGAATGCTTTTCTTCCCAAAATCAATCCAGAACCACCCGCACGCTTGTTAACAACAGCCGTAAATACCGCTTCCTCGATATCTCCCTGACCCTTGCTCTCTCCACCAGAATTGATTAAGCCCGCTCTGCCCATATAGCAGTTTGCTACCTGATAACGAGTTAAATCAATCGGATGCTCAGAAGTCAATTCAGAATATACTTTCGGATGGGTTTTACCATGTTTTGTAGCCAAATAACCTCCATTATTCGTAGGCAATTTTTGCTTAATAATATCGGCCTGAATCGTTACCCCTAAATGGTTAGCTTGCGCCGTTAAATCGGCCGATGCATGATAATCAACACCATCCACTTTGAAACCATTATTACGCGTGTAGCACCACAAAATGGTAGCCAAACCCAACTCGTGAGCGCGCTCAAATGCTTGCGCAACTTCAACAATTTGTCTTCCGCTTTCCGGTGATCCAAAATAAATGGTAGCACCAACCGCTGTAGCACCCAAATTCCAAGCATCTTCCACGGATCCAAACATGATCTGATCGAACTTATTAGGATAAGATAAAAACTCGTTATGATTGATTTTTACGATAAATGGAATCTTGTGCGCATACTTTCTGCTGTGCATTGCTAAAACACCATACGTTGAAGCAACCGCATTGCATCCGCCTTCAATGGCCAATTTGATAATATTCTCAGAGTCGAAATAAATAGGATTGGGCGCAAAAGAAGCACCCGCACTGTGCTCAATTCCTTGATCTACTGGTAAAATGCTAACATAACCAGTATTGGCCAATCTACCGTGACCGTACAACGACTGCAAACTGCGTAAAACCTGGGGATTACGGTTAGTTTGAGCAAAAATTCTATCTACGAAATCCGATCCCGGAGCGTGGATATGCTCTTTCGAAATGGTTGTACAATTGTGATTCATTAAGTACTCGGCTTGAGCACCTAAAAGCGATTGAATGTTTGATTGCGCCATGGAGTATATTTGTATTTTTGGATGAATAACAACTGCAAATTTAATCTTTTCTGATGAACCACGTAAAATTGATTGAAAACAACCCCGATTTAATCGAAGCTTTTGAAATACGTCGAATAGTTTTTGTAATTGAACAACAATGCCCTCCCGATGAGGAGTACGACGAACACGAAACCCATAGCAAGCACTTTTTATGCACCCACAAAGGGGTAAATGCAGGTACTTGTCGATACAGAAAAACCGAAAACGGATACAAACTCGAACGCTACGCCGTATTGCAAAAATTTCGTGGAAATGGTTGCGGAAGCGCATTGCTTAAAACCGCTATCGAACACGTAAAAATAGTAGACCCCGAAGCCGGAACGGAAGATTGCCCGTTGTACTTGCATGCCCAAGAACACGCCATGCCCTTTTACGAAAAACATGGATTTCAAGCCGAAGGTGAACGCTTTTTCGAAGCGGGCATCCCCCATTTCAAGATGAAATTGAAATAATAGGGAATTTTAACCCTTGGATATCATTTTCAATACCTCTTGGATATTCTCCGATTCATTATGGAATTTCCGTAAAAACTCCCAAGAAGCATTGCGCTGAATACTCACCAGTGAGGTATCGCCCATGAGGGTTAATACCTTTTCCGCAAACTCCGCAGGGCCATCGGCAACGAGCAGTTCTTTCCCTGCTGTTACAGCCAAACCCTGCATCCCAATACGGGTAGTTACTACCGGACAGCCAAACAGCATTGCTTCTAGAATTTTCATTCGAATGCCAGACCCCGACAACAAAGGAACCACAGCAATTCCATGTTCCATCATAAATTCTTCAGAACTCGAAACCTCCCCGTGCACAAACACCCCAGCACCTGAATATTTCGGATCGTCTTTTACCAATCCTTTGCCAGCAAGATGAAACTCGGCTTGGGGGTTTTTCTCCAATATTTGCGGCCAACATTCCTGCAAAAACCACAATACGGATTGTTTATTAGCCTCCCACTCCATGCTGCCAATATGGAAACAACGATGCTTCTTTACCGATAGTCCAATGGCATCAGATGCTGCCCTATCAACAAAAACACCCGCGATAACTATATCCGCCCCATCCTGCTGTAGAGAAACATCTATTTCATCATTTTCTAACAACGGCGAATTACTGGATAAAGTACCTTCTTCAATTCTATTTTTTATTTCCGATATCCTTCCCTCCAAATCCCAAAACCCTGGCTGGTACAACTGGAATTGAGGAGTACGAACTTCGTTAGAACAAGAAGTAACATACAAGTCCCCCGCCGATAAATTTGCGGCAGCCTCCAATACGGTCTGCATCACGCACCTATCATCTTCCGTTATGGGCAACAAAACATCAAACCACCCCCAAGCTTGTTCCTCGTATTTCCTCAATCTGCCGCTTTGCAACTCTAAATACCATTTTTTTAGCGGATTAACCGATGCCGCAGCCACCCGCGACCAAATCTGATACTCCACATTATGGGAGCGATATACCATCGAAATACCGTTTTCTCGCAGCCATGGCAACAACGGCTCAACCAACGGAATAGAATACAACCCCTCCACCCAAACTACCGGATTTTCCAACCCTTGTAACAATGCCTGTAATCCCAAACTCCCCGCCTCATCGTAATACCTAGCCACATGATAGCTTCTTTTGCCCCATAAATTCAATAATGCTCCCAAAGCCGTAGCCGTGGATCGTTTTGGGATAGATTGATACAACAAAAACCCGAATTCTTTTGCCAATACCGATTCCTCTACCCAATGTTTTTCGGTATTGTATGAAAAATAAGTTACATCAACACCCAATGCAGTTAGCGATTTTAACATACCATAGGTAGCCTGTGCACCGCCATCCCTCAAGGGCCAAGGAAAGCGATTACCAACAACTACTAATTGCATAGCCGATTTATTAATGACTCGTAGAATTTTCGTTCGCAATTTCAGCTTTCTTCCGCCTACCTACCAACTTCTTAGTAAAAATTGCAATCGGTTTAAACACTTTTACAAAAAATGCAAAACTAATCCCCTTATCCCGATTCGCCCGATAGGTTATAATCAATCCCACCGGCAATAAAAACATCGAACTCATCCAACTACCCACTACCACTGGAACCACCCCTCCTTGAGCCATTTTTTCGCCCGTTAAATTAATGGCATAGAAAATTACAAAGAAAATTACACTGATAACCAAAGGCATTCCAATCCCGCCTTTTTTTATAATCGCACCCAAAGGAGCGGATATCAAAAACAATAATATCAACAATACCGAAAATGCAAACTTCTTGTGCAATTCTACTTTGTACAAATTGATATCCGTTTCCTCGTATTGCAGCGTACTCATCATACCATCCACCATTCCCTTAATCGATCGCGCATGATTAATAGCCGTAGAAGCAATAGCCCCCCGCTGTGTAGCTGGATAATTCAACAAAATTGAATCCTCCACCAGCAATTGAAACTTATTAGCCGACCTCCGAAAACTCAATAAACTACTATCCACCGGCATCGCCCCAGGTATATGGATATACCGCGATATGTACTTTTTATTCTCGTTCTTTATGCTGGCAACCTTGATATCATAAGTATCGATATATTTAACCAATTGCTGCACACTTTGCAGTCGATAATCCGAAGAAATTGCATCCCTATCGGAAAATTGAAAATCCAAACTACTCAAATCAATCTGCATCCGTTGCACCTTAAAAAACATTTTATTAAACGGTGCCGTCTTGCGATATTCCGGAGAATTGGTCATCTCCTCGTATCGAATTCCATTGTACAGGGTTAGATTCAACAAGCGATCATTATCGGTTAAAATCATCGTTCCCTTTTCGGCCTTTACTACATTCAAGCGCTTGGAATCATCGTTTTTAAACTCGTAAATTAAGATATCTTTGATAGTCTGATTGTCCGATTCCTTTTTACCGATTCGAATCGAAAAACCATCGATGCCTTGATAAAACACCCCTTCATCGATCGAAAATGCCGGTTTTTTTTGTCGGAAATCCAACAACATGCCGTATTGTTCCAATTTGGCTTTGGGAATCACGTAATTAAGGAAGAAAAAGTTGGCCACCGACAACAAACACATCAAGATGAATATCGGTCGTAGCGCACGGCCCAAAGAAATTCCGTTGGCTTTCATCGCAACCAGTTCAAAACTCTCGGATAGGTTGCCGAAAGTCATCAAACCCGCTACCATGATTGTTAATGGAAGGGCCATTGGCACTAAATCAGGCAATGAAAACAATAACAATTTAGACAACATACCCAACCCTATCCCTTTACCCACTAGCTCTTCAATCCATTTCCATAAAAATTGCATCAAAAACAAAAACATGGAGATGAAAAAAGTAACTACGAAGGGGCCTATGTAGGAACGCAAAATCAACAAATCCAACTTTCTAACCCCCACGCGCTGTAGGATAGCTCCGAAAAAATTTCGGACTAAAAACAACCAACGATGCAACAGTTTAGGATTCTGCATACAAGCCTCCAAAGATACAACGGAGGTTTTATGTTTACCGATTATCTATCAGTAAGCTAAAAATCCGTTGGGATTTACGCCCGTTTGAAACGCTTTTATCACCTGTTTGGTTTGCAAATTGATGATTTTCGCTTTCCCATTGCTCACATAATCCAACGCATCGGCCACCAACAAATACTTGCCATCCCGAGACAATCCCATGCCATATAACTGCTGAAATCCATCCACTACCAAGGTTGCCTCTTGCATTGAATTTGCGTTAACCGACACCTGAAAAACCCGATTTCCCATAGAAAAATAGATAATTTCACCGGATTGGCTCATCACCATTTTAGTGATTGGCTCTTGAGGAATAAGGGTAACGGTTGGATAAGCATTTTGCGGATTATCGAAGCGTTTTAAGGTAGACATCCCAGCCGTACCCGTTGAGGCCATCCACAATCGGCCTGAAGCATCAACAGCAAGATATCGGGTGGTAGAATCCCCCACCAATAGTGACGGATTGGCCGTTGTGCCCGTTGCATTAAATAGGTAGGCACCTTTTCGGTAAGAGGCTACGGCAATCAAGCCCCCCCAATTAACCAACGTTTCCGTCCATCCATCCACAGGAATTTCAGTAACTTTTTGCAAGTTCGTAGTGTCTAAAACGGCTATTCTGTTGGCATACAAATCGGTTAGCCACAATTTATCGCCAACGGATAACAAATATCTGGGCGACCCAAGGTTCGCATTTACCGCGGTTTGTTTCAGCGTTTGAGCATTGAGCTTAACTACCTTACCGGAGTTATTCACTACCAAGTACACAGAATTATTCCAATACAAACCACTCTGAAGCACATCCCCCAATGGTTTATCGTTTATTTTCTTGTAGACATCGGTTTGCAACTGCAGGGTATCCATATCGATGGCATCCAATCGGGCATTGCCCCACATGAAATTCCCCTCACACAAAACCAGTACTTTGTGTTGAGAATTGGGTATGGTATTATTGGGGGGCGATTCGGGCTCACAGGCAGTTAAAAACAACAACCCTGAGAGACCAAAAACCAAGGCCGTCCTGGACCAGCTTTTTCGACCCAAAATCCTTAAAATCACTTATTGTTTAATAAATGTTTGCGATACAATACCTAAATCAGTCCGCAACGAAATCTGATACACACCGGGACTTAGTGAGTGGATATCTGCGGTAAAGAAGTATCCTTCTTCCTGTGTTTGTTCCAAGGCAGAAACCGAAACAAACTGCATCTTACCTTGTACATCAGTAACTAAAATTCCAGTGGGCTTAGCTGCGCATTGTATTTGCAACATCTCTTTTGCTGGATTGGGATACACCGAAGTCTTGATGGAAGGATTGAACTTCCCTACCGATTCAACAAATTGAATATCAAACGCATCAACCGCAAAAAACGCAGGCGTATTCATACCCCACTGACCTACATCGGAACTGCTCAACTTAAACTCCAAGCTATCCAAAACAGCCATTTTAACCAAGGGATTCAAATCGGCATATTTCCAAGATTTTAAAATATAATCTTGGGTAGTATCGGCAAATCGGAAGTCGGCCAAGGGGAATTCAAACGTATCCACACGGTAGTTACCCGTAGCATTCAAGGTACTGTGTGCGTAAACGGTTAAGGTGAAAAAATCGGGATCATCACCGGTGGTTCCACCAAATTTCTTACCTACAAAATCGCCAAACAACATACTATTGTAAGCATAGGTAGTGTTGGTGTAATAAAACCCATTTACACTGATTAGTTGATCCAACATGTGCTTTCCAGTGACGGGATCAATAAAATACAGTTTAGAACCGTTTTGACCGATGGCCCACGCTTGATCAAAAACCCCATTTCTACCACTTCCCGGACGTGCTGCATATAAGTGTTTCAAATAATCCGATGGTTCTTCTGTAGTATCAATCACTTTAGATAATGCCCATCCACTTTTCCAATATCCTCCAAAGGCAGTATCCCACTGAATCGGTGCATAAAAGTACATCCCCGATCCATTATTATCGGCATTGCCATAATAACCGGTTGTTTTACCATCGCTACCATTGATAATCTTGGTAGTATCGTAATCGGCAAATTCAAATCCAGCACTAACCTGAGCTTGAAGCGAAGGTCCTAAAAACAAAACGGCGAGTAAAAGTCTATATTTTTTCATGGTAATTGTTGTTTTTCTAATTAAAATCGGAGGGTGGTGGTTAACCGCACGGAAGCACCGGGCATAGGTCGATTAGGCACGGTTTGATAGCTAACATTGAACAAATTATCGCCTTCCAATCGGAAAACTACCGACTTAGATTTAATAGATTTTTGATAGTTCAAGGCAGCTTGAACAAGTCCAAAAGCCGGCAAATATTCATTATTATCGGTCTGGATATAGCGTTTCCCCGTGTAGGCATACGCGATCTCCGCTGTGAGAGTATTTTTTTGCCATACCAACGAGGATCTACCGGAAAGATTGGGTATGAAAATTTGGTGATAGGCGGCTGATTGTGGGCTAGATTTCACCCAAGAAATACTGCGCTCCCATTGATTTGCCCAAATCCATGTGCCATAAGTTGGGTGCATCCAAAGGTAGGCTTTGGTTTTGGATTGACCTCCGTAATACAATCCTCCACCTTGTAAATTTACCGGCATCCAAAAGGCTCCAGCAGGAACCCAAACAATGGGTTTATCCAAATATCTACCGTAAACCAACCATTCCAAGCTTCCGTATTTCGTCCATTTGCGTTGCCAAGCTAACTCGGATCCCACTCCTTGCTCGTAGGTTAAGTTGGGTCTAGTTCCGGGAACGTACCAATACAAATCGTTCAACGTGGGCCTACGAAAGGTAGTGTGCACATTAAATTTAACCTGAGCTACCGAAGAAACGGGCTTTACTACCCATGAAATCGAGGCTGTAGGTATTCTCTCTTTGGCCTCAAATCGAGCCGTTGCCACCCGTTGCCACGACCATATCGTGTTTAATAAATTGGCATTCCCAATTTTATGCCAAGCTACAAATACAGCCGGTAAACTGCGATTCACGGGTGCCAAATAATGGGATATATCCGCTTGTTGAGATTGAAAATCGCCCCCTAAAAGCAACAATGTCTTTGCATTTGATCTATAATACCATTCGGTTTGTATATGGGTAGTTGCAGCAATCGAGATTTGCGGTTGGGGCGTTCCTATCACCGTATGCCCATCCCGATAGTCCATAAAATCACGAATCCAACCTATTCGATGCGTAGCCTTCCATTTCGGGTTAATTTGGGTATTGGATTCAAGCATTGTGCGGAATGCTCTATCCAATTGCGTTCCCAAGGAATTATATGAATTCATTAAAATTCCCAGTCCACGCTGAACTTCAACAAACTCCGCATGCCATATCCACTGGGTAAATTTGCCTCGGTATTGAACCGAAGTTCTTGCCAATGAATGATCCACTGCAGCCCCTGCCATTGGGCGTTTATTAAACATCAACCCAGGATCGTTAAACCTAAAATCATTGTTGGTATGATTATAAGAAATGGTTGCCGAAGCACTTAATTTACCGGCATCTCCCTTGCTTGCTTTGTCAAAGTATTTCAATCGATTCGCAGACGGAGTAACCACCAAAGCAGAAACCCCATATTCCCCAAAACTACCAGCATTTATGGATACAAAACCTTGATTGTAATTACGCTGCGCTGCATTTAATGCGTCATTCGTAAGTGAAACACTGCCACCCACACTTCCGCTTCCCAACAAAGTGGCATTGCCGCCTTCCACCAATTTAACCGACATACCGATGGGCATCAACACCGTAAAATCCCCCATGCCCAACATGGGATTGCTGATGGGTAAATTATTCCACAGAACTTGAGTTTGAGTTGGGTCGGCTCCCCTTCTTGATATCGTAGCAGAACCACTCACACCATAACTTTTCAAATAAACACCCTCCCGTTGCAAGGCCGAAGCCAACGATTGGCCATTTTCCGAGTTAGCTACTGATAATACAGATCTACCTACGGTGGCCAAATCTACCCTGCGCGAACTAATTTCAACCTTAACGGTATCAATTCCAGCCGAATCTTTGTATCGTAATACTGGCTCAATACCATTATTACCCCTTGAAAAGAGGAACAATTTACTGGCTATTGCAACGGTCCAAAGCATAAGAATTCGTTTGTGCCACCAGAAAAATAGGAGTACCGAAAAGATAGTTTTACCAATTCTAACCGGCCTCGCTTTTCTTCCCGAAAGCGTGCTGTTGTTGCTAAAGGCAGGTCTTCTGACTCCTTTCTGTGAAACGCCTTCCCGCTTTTGGCAGTGGCATTAGAGGTTTCACATTTAATTATCCAAGACGGATAATTTGAAAGTTACAGCTGCGGGTACAGTCTCGGATTCTCACCGAATTCCCTTTTCATCTAGTTTCGTCATGCAAAACGAAATTAGAACCATTCAGCAATTGCAAATTTAACGGTTTTGTCTAAGAATTATATACCCTATGTAGGCAAAATGTGTAAAAGTGAAAGAACCTCAACAAAATCAAGGCCTACACAACATTCATTATTTCAATACTTTCACTTTATCGTTGTGATTCAACGATTTCGCAATCACCATACTGGGTCCTGTAATGATGGTTTGGCCTTCTTTAACGCCACGTAATAGTTCAAAATAATCTAAATCTTGGATGCCTGTAGTAACCTCTACCGCCTTTGCTTTTCCATTTTCCAACACATATACCCAAGTCTTCACCCGGTTGGAAACCTTGGATTCACCCTCCGTATTACCGGATTCATTGGTTGTTCCATTGGACGAAGTTTTGTTGGATTCCTTTGAGGTCTCTTTCGAAGAGCTCTTCTTAGACGAGGTATTTCCGCTTCCCTGTTTCTCCGAGGATTTTTTGCCATCCTCCGTATCCAACGAGGTAGCATTTTCAAACGGGTCACGGGTAATTACCGATGCAATGGGCACGGCCAACACATTATTTTTTTGATCCGTTTTAATATCAACCGAGGCCGTCATCCCCGGAAGAAATGGGAACTTTCCCGATTGCAATAAATCCATGTAACTGCTTCGTAACAAGCGCACTTTAACAATAAAATTCGTCACTTGGTCGTTCAAATTTTGGGTTTGATTAAACACGGCAGAATTAGCTATTTCTGTAACTACTCCTTTGAATAAACGATCATCGTAGGCATCGATATTCACATCGGCACTATCCCCCAAATGAATTCGTACGATATCATTTTCATTTACTGTAACTTGAACCTCCATCACATTCAGATTACTAATTCGCATTATCTCGGTTCCAGCCATTTGGGCCGTTCCAACAACACGTTCTCCTTTTTCACTTTTTAAGTTTGTAACAATGCCAGATTCTGGGGCGTAGATACTGGTTCGTCCCAAATTTCGTTTGCCTTCTTCCAATCGCGCAGCAACACTTTGAACGTTGTAACGTGTAGCCAAGGTTTGTTTTTGAGTAGCGTCGAAATCCGCTTGAGCCACTTCAAATTGCGTGGTAAAGGATTCTAATTCTTGAATACTAATTACCCCTTGGGCAAACAATTTCTTCTGTCTATCCAGGGTTAACTGCTGCTGTTTAAGATTCGCTTTGGCTCGAATTAATTGTGCTTCCGATCCTGCCAAAGAGGCTTTGGCGTTGTTTAGATTGGCTTCTAACTGCGATACCGTAGACTCGTATAATTCTGGATTAATACGCAACAATAACTGACCGCGAGTTACACTATCTCCCTCGTTAACACTCATATCTGTTATCTCGCCACTCACATCGGCCGAAATTTTTACCTCCGTTTCGGGTTGAATTTTACCCGTAACGCTTACAATCTCCGTAATGCTCTTCCTACCAACCGTTTCCGTAGTTACCTCAATGTCTTTATCCCCCCCTTTAAAAAAGAAGTAAAGAACTGTTACTAAAGCGATAACAGTCAAAAGAATCCATAATTTTTTCTTGTTTTTCATGCGTAGATTATTGTATAACAGACAAATAGAAATCCAACACAAATGCTCTAAAATACAGATCATGTTGGGCCGAAATAAAGTTGAAGTTAGCGTTAGTATAGTTACTCTCAGCTATTTGTAATTCCACCGCCGTGGCTGCCCCTTCTGAAAATCGTGCCTTTACATAATCGCGGTTTTCTTGTTGTAGAACCAAGTTCGATGACGCCGACACCACCCGATTTCGGGCATTTTTATACGCTAAAATGGCTTGATTAATCTCATTCTCTGCATTTTGAACTATTTGCAATCGGGTTAATTCCGCGCGCTTGTAGGCAATTGTAGCAGCCGACACTTGGTTATGCCCTCGTAAACCTGCATATATGGGAATACTCAAGTTCAACCCTATAGACTGGCCGAAGTTATCTTTTAATTGTTTGGAAAAGGCTATTGTTTCCGTATTGTACTCTAACACTGGCGCATAAACAGCTTCCATAGTGCTTGGTAACCAACCAATAGCTTGAGATCCATTGATGGTATATCCAGTTATCCGCTTCGCATTATCAGAATACACGGTATTTAGGTTTGCGCCAATACTAAGGGTTGGAGCGAGGGCTCCCTTAGCGATTGAAATAGATTCCATCGCTGCTGATTTTCGATATTGGGCCGCTTTTAAATCGGGGCGTTTTGACAGCAGAGTATCCATCAACGCTACAGGATTTAGTTTATCCAAATAGTCCAAATGATCCTCGGTAGAGGACAACGATTCGGACATAGGCACAAACGAAACTACATAGGGGATTCGTAAAAACTGCTTTAATTGCAATAAAAACTGAGCTGTTGAATTTCGTGCCGTAGCCAATGTATTTACGTTATTGGCATGCTGTGCCTTAATGTTTAACAAAGTGCCTTTGTTGGCAGCACCCTCCTTGAATAAAACTTCCGTCCTATTCACTTGTGCTTGGGTAATAAATACCGCCGATTCCGCAGCTTTCTCTTGTTCTGCCGCTTGAAGCCACTGAACATAGGCCTGCGCGGTTTGAAGCAATACAGAATATAAACGAGTATTTTTATCTTCAACCGCAGCATTCATAAATAGTTGCGATTGTTGCATCGCATTTCTATTTTGTCCGCCAGCATATAAAACCCAACTTCCTTGCAACTGAATATTATTACTACCGATGGTTTTTTGAACAAACTGATTGGTAAAACGATCAATACTTCTGCCCGATTGATAAAATTGTCCGGCGTTCCCACTTAACGATGGGGTCAAATTCAACTTACTTTGCTGCCAATCCAACGTTGCTTGCTGTACTGCCAAATCGCTGATGGTAATATCAATATTCCGAGCTATGGCAGTAGCCATAACAGAAAAAAAAGACGCCTCAGCAACATTACTCTGGGTAATTTCCAGCGCATTTGCCGCAATGGAGGAGTAATCGCCCAACTGCACCCATTCTACCAATTTTGATAATTGCGCAGGAGTGCTTGGTTTCGATTGCGACTGTAATGAATTCGTTAAACCAAAAACCAAGAATAATAACCAGGGTAAAAGCAAATTATTGGTTTGCTTGCTTTTCCAGTTCATTGCTGCACGCATTGGGCAAAGGTAATACTAATCAATGGTTAGGAGGTTTTTATCGCTAAAATCTCATCGATTATCGCAATGGAATCATCGACCTTAATCAATGGCATATCCCACACCCATAAATTACCAATCTACATTTTATGGCAACTATCTACCTTTTTAACCGAACGTGATTCGATGAACTTTTGCATTTTTAAAGCACTTCTACTACCTGTTAAGGCCGATATTGCAACGCCCAAATACAAATCTGCATCCCTAACTTGTTTTGTATTTAACAGCGACATCAGACTGTTGGTACCAATATAGAACCACCCTACCCGAACCATCGCTCCGGCCCTAAAACTGCGATAATCGTATTCCAATGCCAAGGGTAAGGACACTTCAAAGAACGGGGTTTCATACCTAGGAGCTACCATCAAAAAGCTTTGGTAACGAGCATGTATACTATATCTAGATCGTAGACTTTGCACCCACTGTGTATTGATGAAAAATTGCTTTTTGAGCATATAATCCACGCTAAATACTAATCGCGTTGGCAATCCAACCATCAATTCGCCCTTGTTAGCCTCCAGCGTACTGAGTTCTGTTTTCAAAATATTGTCTAAACCATTAATAGAATAATCCATGGTTAAAAAACGATCGCGCTCACTTTGCATATCCCATACTTGGGGCGCTGCATTGAGTATTTGCCTTGTTTCCGCTTTTCGATATCGAATTGCTCCAATATCCATTACACTGAGTCCGAATTTATAGATATACTGCTTGTGATGACTGCGGTAATACCCATTTTGTTTGTAATCCGGTTTGTGATAGACCCACCCAAGTCCAAGATCCACACCGGAACCCGAGCCACTGCCAGTGTAGGTACCATACTTAATGCTGGTTTGATCCAAAATTATTTTCTCCCGCGTTGGTTGGGTGAAATTCATTTCCCCAACTTGAGCGTACCCACCACCTATACCCCACACGCGTTTTGCCGTAATCCCTATAAGCAATTGTTTTTTCCAAATCTGTGGAATCGCATACGATACATTTATCCCAGTACTCACCCAAGAATTTACACTTACCGTAGCCTTAGGAATCGTGTACGTTTTATTGGTATTGTTGGCGTCAAAATTAAAATACTGATACGCATTTCGATTGATACTCATATCTTTCAAAATTGCATGTGCTAAGGGTTCGCTTATGCCAGATGCCCTAGCCGATACATTTACATCGGTTAATAACCCTACCGTTACCCCTTTAAATTTAAGCATTACCGACGGCCCGTAAACCTGAGCTCCGGCCGCTAAGAACTTGTTATTCCCATTTATTCGTTCCTTTATCCAACTGGTATCAAACGTGGGATTCCCATTCTCCGTTTTATACTGCGGAGCCATCCCATTATCGATAAACTTATAGGCCGAATAGGGCAAGCTTAATTTAAGATAGCTATTATTCGCATTCACCCAACCCCCAATTATATTAAAGTGAATATCGTAGGCCGAATAAGCGGTTAACGCTGGATTAACCCGCGCTGCATGTATTCCCGCATAGTACCCATGTCCCAAAGGACCGTAATGCTGAGCCTGCAATTGTGCGCTTATCACGAATACCATCAACCCAATAAGCCTAGATATACCAACAAGCCTATTTGCATTGGCATTGAAACCACGATATGGTGCCGATGTCTGTTTCAGCAGCTGACCCTCGTCTAATGCGTTATGATACTTTTGTTTATCCATAGAAACCAACGACGATTCAAAGATAATTGATTGCGGTTTACTCTCAGCCACGTACCGAGCATAACGTATTGAGACTGCAAATATTGTCCATTTTCTTAAACTAATAATCCACGAATCCCCGAATTTGTAATTATTACCACCCGTAATTTTTACGTTGCAAAATTTACAAATAAATGTTCACCTTGGTTAATTTTTGATTATATTGTTGACATAAAATTGTTAATTTATTTAACAAAAAAATGATTTTACACTTCCATTCATATTTCAGTTTACGCTACGGACTAATGAGTCCCGAGGAAATCGTACAACGCTGTGAAGCTGAGTGTATGTCGATGAAGATAAAAATCCCCGTCTTACTTGCCGATATCAATACCGTTACGGGTGTTCCTAACTTCTTACGATTGGCTAAAAACACCAAACACATTATACCCTTAGTGGGCGTGGAAATTAGAAATGGCGATGAATTACTGTATACCCTAATTAGTAAAACCCAATCGGGATATGCTGCCATGAATCGATTTTTGAGTATTTACCTAACTACAAAATCAGACTTCCCCCAAGAACCGCCTCGTTTAGAACATGTGTATGTGGTTGGGCCGTATCAGCCCAAATCACGAAACAAGGTGCAACCAGACAATTGCTCAGCGATAGCTGTAGAAGCTGATTTACTAACGCAGTGGCATTTACAAACCCAAGGGAAATCTAATCCTCATTCAGAAACACAACCGCCAATACCCTTCATTGCGTGGCATACCACTACATTCCGGGATGAGGTGGATTTTGAAACCCATACACTGCTGCGTTGTATTGCACATAACTGTCTTCGCACCCGACTACCCAATCAAGCAAGCGCAAAATCATGGCAACATTGGCAAGGAATTCGGGATTTATGGCTACGATATCAAGCGCATCCACAGCTACTTAAGAATGCGATCGCGCTGTTCAGCAACTGTTCTTGGCAATTTGAATGGGGCGTACAACAGAATAAAAAGCTATTTACTCAAGACCCAAACGAGGATTTCAGAATGTTGCGCGAGCTAGCATTGGAAGGACTTCGGTATCGATACCCAAAGTACACCTATACCGTTACTCAGCGATTGGAAAAAGAAATGCAACTCATTTACGAATTAGGATTTACAGCCTATTTCCTAATAAACTGGGATATATGCAGGTTTGCAAGAGAACGCGGATTTTTCTACGTAGGAAGAGGTAGCGGAGCCAATTCCTTGGTGGCTTATTGCTTACGAATCACGGATGTAGACCCCATCGATTTGGACTTATACTTTGAACGATTTATCAACCCGCATCGAAGCAGTCCGCCGGATTTCGACATTGACTTTTCTTGGCAGGATCGGGACGAAGTAACGGCCTACATTCTAGAAAAATACAAAGAGCACGGAGCTGCGCTGTTGGCCACCTACAGTACCTTTCAAACCAATGCAGTGGTGAGAGAATTGGGGAAGGTATACGGTCTTCCCAAAGCAGAAATTGATGCGTTATTGGACAAACCCAGTTATTACAGCGCCGCTTTATTTGAAGAATTCACCCCCAACCGAAGCGATGTTTACTCCCAACCAGGCATTGGTCAAGGCATCCGTAATCGAAGTTTGGGAAAGAAAAAAACAGACCCTGAACCCAGCAAGCAACAAACAAGTTCAGCCAACACAAAAAGTACAAAAAACAGTGAAGCAAGTCCCTTATCGAACACATCTATCACTACTACAAGTACCCTTGATGTGGAAAAAGAGATGCGCGCCAACCACAAACAAGCCCTGTACTCCGAGCTCCTAAAACATGCCCACCGAATTCACAATCTCCCCAACCACCTCAGTATTCATGTAGGAGGAATTCTTATCCCCGAAAAACACATCTTCCATTATTCTGCGCTGGAACTCCCACCCAAAGGATTTCCTATTGTACAGTTTAGTATGCTAGAAGCCGAAGATTTGGGGTTAGCTAAATTTGATATTTTGAGTCAACGAGGCCTCGGCCACATCAAAGATGCCATTACCTACATTAAAATCAACAAAGGCGAAGAAATAGATGCGCACCAAATAGATGCCTTTAAAAACGATAAACGGATCGAGCGATTGATTGCTACTGGGCACACCACAGGTTGCTTTTACGTAGAAAGTCCTGCGATGCGACAACTATTGAGGAAGCTCAATTGCAACGACTACCTCACGTTGGTAGCCGCCAGCAGTGTTATCCGTCCAGGGGTAGCACGAAGTGGCATGATGCGAACATTTATCGAACGACATGTGCAACCTGAGAAACGAAAAGAGGCGCATCCTGTGCTTTGGGAAATAATGCCAGACACGTATGGGATCATGGTATACCAAGAAGATGTGATTAAAGTAGCCCACCATTTTGCCGGGTTGGGTTTGGCCGAAAGTGATGTTTTACGCAGGGGGATGAGCGGTAAATTCCGCAGCCGAGAAGAATTTTTGAAGGTCCAAGAGAAGTTCTTTCAATGCGCTCGCGAAAAAGGCCATAAGGCAGACTTGATTACCGAGGTATGGCACCAAATCGAAAGTTTTGCAGGCTATAGCTTTGCTAAGGGGCACAGTGCAAGTTATGCGGTGGAGAGCTACCAGAGCTTGTTTCTTAAGGCCTACTATCCCCTTGAATTTTACACGGCGGTTATTAATAATTTTGGCGGATTTTATCGCACGGAGTTTTATGTGCACGCCGCTAGAAAAAGCGGTGCCATCATTGAAGCCCCTTGCATAAACAACAGCAATATCTTAACCACCATAATGGATAATACCTTGTGGCTTGGTTTGGGATTAGTAGATGGGCTGGAAGAAAAACTGATACAGCGCATTATTGAATCCAGAAATCAAGAGGGCGCATTTACCTCCATAACCAACATAAAGTCTAGACTAGAACCAGGAATTGAACAATTTAAACTGCTAGTACAAATAGGGGCTCTTAGAAATTTAGGACTGCCCCGAAAATCGCTCTTTTGGGAAATCCATGCCCTATACGGACCAAAAAAGAAAGCTATAGCAACCCCCAAGTTATTTGAAGAAACACCCAAAGCATACCAACTCCCGTCCTTGGAGGATTCTTGGCTAGAAATTGCGCACGACCAACTTCAATTACTTGGATTCCCCTTGTACAGCCCTTTTCACCTGATCCAAGGCTCTCCGTTCAACAAAGACAACGCACCGTTTGGTGCAGAAAACCCCCACTTATCTCCTATTCGAAGTCGACATTTCCCCCAACTCCTTGGAAAAAAAATATGTATAGAAGGCTATTTGGTAACGGTAAAACCTACCCGAACCACCGGTGGTAAGGAAATGAATTTTGGGACTTGGCTAGATGCCGATGGCTACTATTTCGATACGATTCATTTTCCTCCGTCCATTGCTACATCCCCATTTCGGGGACGAGGCGTTTACCGGATTTGGGGTGTAATCACCCAAGACTTTGGAGTGTATAACCTAGAAGCTGTCAAACAACAGAAACTACCCTATCAATCAGACCCTAGGTTTGAATAATGAACTACTACAATCTAACTAACTACAGAACACCAACTAATACCCTGTTTAGCCCATTCAATAATTTAGACAACTGAAAGGATGTTTATTGAAACAATCAAAAACCAATGGAATACACATACTTCTCCAACCTATTAATATTCAAAAAAAGGAGCTCACAAGAGCTCCTTTTCCATCAATTTAATATAAAATTATTACTAATTCGGCAATTACACTACAAACCCTTAGTGGTGGTGACCGCCTTGGCCGTGTACATGTCCGTGATCCAACTCTTCTTCGGTTGCTTCACGAATCGACATAACCTTGCCTGTAAAGTTTAAGGTTTGTCCGGCCAACGGGTGATTAAAATCCATAGTAACGATATTCTCATCAAACGATACTACTTTACCGTCCAATGGGTTACCGTCTTGATCTTGCATCGGCAACATAGCACCTACTTGCAACAAATCATCGGGAACATCATCGCCACCAAATACGCTGCGTGGCAAGTTAATAACCCAATTGTTATCGTACTCTCCATAACCGTCTTCGGCAGTTAAGGAAAAGGTAAAGTTATCGCCAATTTTCAATCCATTTAAATTCTCATCAAAAGCGGGTAACGTCTGACCAATGCCATGGATGAACATCAAAGGGTTGGCTTCTTCGGCAAAATCAGCGACCTCGCCGTTGCTCAATGTAAGTGTGTAGGTAACTCCTACTACGTGATTGGGGGAAATTTGTTGCATAGTTAAAAAACACTGCAAGTTAACCTCATTTGCTCCCTAGACCAAAAAAGCACACCAACATTTCTCGATTGTGAATAACTATTAAGCCAATTTCTTGGCTTCCACGGTGAAGATTGTCCTATTTTGCAGATGCATGAATTTCGATCCACAGCAACGGATTACACAACTTTCACAACAGATAATTGATCATAATTATCGTTACTACGTCT
>CANGWH010000031.1 GCA_947457565.1 Flavobacteriales bacterium | reverse complement strand
ATTTAGAACTGAACTTGTTACTAATCATTGAGATACTTGCAATTTATTGGAAATCATCAAAAATTCAAGCATCCCTAAATTATAAAATTACCAACCCAAGATCCAAGCAAACATCAACGGTGCTACGATGGTTGCGTCGCTTTCCACGATGAATTTCGGGGTATGGATATCCAATTTCCCCCAAGTGA
This sequence comes from Flavobacteriales bacterium, assembly GCA_947457565.1. Taxonomy (GTDB): domain Bacteria; phylum Bacteroidota; class Bacteroidia; order NS11-12g; family UBA955; genus JAGKXC01. The sequence continues at coordinate 21,637 of CANGWH010000031.1, read as the reverse complement.
TTTTTTCGTTTGGAACAGCTCCTGAATAGCTTCCGTAGGAGGTAGTAGAATCACTAATCTGACAGAAATATCCCCAGAAAGGAATGTTTTCCATTTCCATGTCTTGGTACAACATCGGCACTACACAAATTGGGAAATCACCAGCAATACCACCGCCAATTTGGAAGAAGCCAACACCTCTTCCTTCGCTATTTTTTACGTACCAATCGGCCAACCAAGCCATGTATTCAATTCCACTTTTCATGGTTGAGGCTTTGATTTCTCCTTTGATAACATAGGATGCGAAAATATTGCCCATGGTAGAATCTTCCCATCCGGGTACAACGATGGGTAGATTGCGTTCGGCCGCTGCTAACATCCACGAATTTTTGGGATCGATTTCGTAGTACTGCTCTAATTCGCCACTCAACAAAATTTTGTACATGTATTCGTGGGGGAAATAACGCTCACCGTTGTCATCGGCACCTTTCCAAATGCCGTGAATATGCTTCTGTAATCTGCGGAAAGCTTCCTCCTCAGGTATGCAGGTATCGGTAACGCGGTTGTAATGATTTTCAAGTAAATCCCATTCGTCTTGTGGACTTAAATCGCGGTAGTTGGGTACGCGTTTGTAGTGGTTATGTGCCACTAAGTTCATGATATCTTCTTCCAAGTTGGCACCTGTACATGAGATAATATCCACTTTTCCTTGTCTGATCATCTCCGCCAAACTTTTGCCCAATTCTGCGGTACTCATTGCACCAGCAAGAGTAACCATCATTTTCCCCCCTTCGGTAAGGTGAGTTTCGTAACCTTTGGCTGCGTCAACAAGTGCAGCAGCGTTAAAATGCAAATAATGTTGTTCGATGAATTGAGAAATAGGACCTTTCATGAGGCCGCAAAGATACTATTTTTCGCCGAGCCACCACTTCTTGCGGAAGGTTTGATACTTCGGCGCGTATTGATGGATTCGAGCAAGTAGGAAATTCATGGCTTCGTCATAATCGTCTGTGATGATATATAAATCATGATCTTCGGGCGAAATGGCGTGTTTTTCTTCCATAAATTTTAATTGTTCTATCATGTTATGCCAGTATTCCGACCCAAATAGAACGATAGGGAATTGCGGGATTTTGCTGCATTGAACCAAGGTATAGGCTTCAAATAATTCGTCTAGGGTTCCTAGCCCACCGGGCATAATAATAAACCCAAGGGAATACTTGAAAAGCAACACTTTTCTAACAAAAAAATAACGGATATCCACCCAAATATCCAAGTACGGATTGGGTTTTTGTTCAAAGGGCAATTCGATATTGATGCCGATAGTATGCCCACCTACGGATTTCGCACCGCGACTTGCGGCCTCCATTATTCCTGGGCCTCCACCGGTTACCACATTAAACCCTGCGGCTGCTACCTTGGCTCCCATGGTAAAGCCTTGTTGGTAGTAGTCGTTTTCCTCTTTAAACCGGGCTGAGCCGAATATCGATACGCAAGGACCTTCAAAATGCAGTTTTCTAAAACCTTTGATGAACTGTAAGAAGACGGTCCAAGCAAAACTTAATTCGTCGAACCGAGATCGGGGACCTTGGTAGGCGCGTAAGTCGTTATTCCGATTATAATTGGAAGTTGAAAGGGGGTTTTTTTCCATGGTAAAATAAGGGCGAATGCTTAGAAGCGTTCGTTTTCTGCGAAGAAGAAATCGCCTTCAATTTTGGCATTATCGTCGCTATCAGAACCGTGAATGGCGTTAGCGTCGATGCTTTTTGCAAAGCGATTGCGGATGGTGCCCGGTTCAGCTTTTTGCGGATCGGTAGCACCAATAAGTTTGCGAAAATCTTCAATGGCGTTATCTTTTTCTAAGATAGCGGCATAGATAGGACCGCTAGTCATAAACGATACCAAATCGTTAAAGAAAGGACGTTCGCGGTGAATGTCGTAGAAGTTTCCGGCTTTTTCGGTGCTCAATTGGGTGTATTTTAAGGCTACTACCTTAAAACCCGCTTCGATGATTTGATCCAAAATTTTACCGGCATGACCGTTAGCTACGGCATCAGGTTTGATCATTGTGAAAGTACGATTGGTTGTCATGTGTAATTAAAATCGCCGCAAATTTCGTTAAAATTAAAGAGAATTCTTCACATAGTCGGTTAAATACTGGAAATCGGCGGTAAGTTTTCCATCTTTGGCGATGGTTGCGTGTTCTATTAACTTAGAATTGGGCGATAGCAGGGCGGGGATTACATGTTGCAAGAGCATTTCGCCAAATTCTTCGGAGGCGTCTTTGGGCAATTCGTTGGGTAGGTTTCCTACGGCCATGATATCAATACTATTTTCAGCATAGGGTTGGCAGGGCTCTTGCGATTTTCTATTCCAGCCAATCACGGGGTTGGCAATGGTAGTAGCGTCGTAGGTTATGGGCACTGATCCGTTGATGTCGCACGATACATCGGCAATAACGGTGGGGAAATTTTTACCGGCGGCGGTATCCGATTTTTCAAACAATCTGGGTAAATCTTGGGTCCAATAAACGCCATTAATCAGCAAATCGGCGGAGGCGGCATAGGGTAAAAACTGAGAATGGTATTCGTGATGGTGTGTATAAAAGTGCTGAGTATCCCATTCTTTAAGGGTGGGATGCACGTATAAATCAGGGCTATTTAACTGAACAAAAACGGGTTCGGTGTATTGAATATGTAGGAATTGCTTGGGCGTAATTTCTCGTATTTTTAGAGCTCTAAGCATGTCCAGTGCGCCTTGGGCAACGCGTCCACCACCGGTGATAACAATGCGCAGGGGTGGAAGTTTAATGAGCATGGCTTGGGTAAGCATTTCTGCGTAATTGGCACATTGAAAGGCGGGTTTTAGGTGCCATAAATTGAATTTTTTACCGTAAACTAATAATCCATTGTAGGCACCCACCACTCCGGCGTATCGACCAAAACCTAGCACGCGCTGACCGCTTTCCCAGCGCAACACTTCATAATCAATCAGGGTGATATGCTGGTTGATTATTTCTTGCAACATCGTCTGATTGTAAGGCTGTTTTTTGATGGTGTGCGAAAAGAAAAAGTAGGTTTTACCAGGAATTAAGTGCTGCACTGGTATTTCCTTGATGTTAAAGATTACATCGCAATCTTGGAGCGATTCAACAACTGCCACACCAACTTCACGGTATTGTTCATCGGTAAAACATCGGTTGGGGGAGGATTCAACCGCGATAGACAATTGGGGGTACCTACTTTGTAACGCAACACATTGAATGGGGGTAAATGCAACACGATTATCGGGGGGATTTTTTCGTTCGCGGGAAATGCCAATTCGCATGGTTCGAAAATCGATATAACCCATCGAAAAAACAATGATTTTTGACGTTAATTTTGCTGTATGTGTTTTAGTTACTCGGTGAATTTAAGTGCACAGTCGTTACAGAGTAAATTGAATCTTTCGGAGGTCAGTATACCCACTCCTGGCTATTTTTTTTCGGGGTTTACGCATCCGCGGCTACCGGTAATTATTGGAAGAGAAAGGCAGGAAATTGAACCTGTATTTGCTGAAAGTTCTTCTGTATTACAAAGCACTTCGATGCAATGGGGGTTGATTCCTCATTGGGCAGGGGATGGAAATAAGGCAGACGAAATGAAGGTTTATGGATTGAATGCCAGGGCGGAGTCTGTAGCCGAAAAGCCGATGTTTCGAGATGCATGGAAGCATTTTCCTTGTTTGGTGCCGGCGTCGGGATTTTTTGAATGGAAGGCCATCGGCAAGAAAAAGGAGCCGTACTATATATATGCTTCGGAATCGGAATTTATCTTATTTGCTGGAATTTATTCTCAGTGGGTTCAACCTGAGACGGGTGAGGAAATTAAATCCTACAGTATTATTACTACAGAAGCCAATCAGCTGCTTTCTGAAATCCACAACACCAAGCAGCGCATGCCGGTGATTATAGATGCGGAGAATGCGGAACATTATCTGTTGCAAAGCGTGGAAATGCGCGAGGCGATGTTGAAATCTTGTCCTGAGGGGTATTTGCGGGCTCATCGGGTGTCCCCATTGGCAAGTAATGCACGTGTTAACCGTAATATTGTTAATGTTTTGCAACCATTTTCCGAAGATTATTCACAAACACTTTTCTGAACATTTCTCGTACTATATTTGCCGCCCGATGAAACAAGCGCTGTGGATGGTAGCCATCGTCCTGGGGATGGCCTCCTGTCAATCCAATCAAAATTCAACTGTTAAGACCGATTCAGCGGCTGCTCCCAAAGCCGTTTCGGTAGAAAAAGCACCTGTAGATGCCGAGTGGACCGCCTTTGCTCGCTACATTTCTGGAGTTCATGACGATTTGAACACAGAATTGGAGACGAACGAGGTATGGAAGCTGCACGCAGCTAAAACGCATACCCGCTGGGAGGAACTGCAAAAGCAATTTGGTGCGGTAATTTCTGGTTGGGTAACCGATAAGAAATATTTGAACGATAAAAGTCCAAAGACGTTGTTCTATCCCTTTGCCGGCGGCGATTTTTATTATGCGAATTTATTTTATCCCAATCGCGACACGATTATTATGATTGGGTTAGAGCCATGCGGTTCAAAGTTTGATAAAGCAACAGCCACAGGCAAGGCCTTGGATGAATACTTGAATAATTTAGACCAGGCTATGTTTTACCCGCACAAGTTGGGATTTTTCCGCACTTTGAGTATGGATAAAGATTTTAATCGTGGCTATTTGAACGGAACTTTGCATACGTTCTTGTTTTATTTAACCCGCGAGGGAAATAATATTCATTATGTGGAGAGTTTTGACGTGGACGACAACGGGTTAGCCACCAATGTATTAGCAGTAGGGATGGAGCGAACCAAACATGCTGGAATTAGAATCGGGTATTCAAAGCCAGGGGATAAACAAGTTCGTGAGTTGATTTACATATCTCAGAATGTTGCCGATGCAGAAATGGCTAAGAAACCAGGATTCCAAAAGTATTTCCAGCAACGCGGTAATATCGTTTCTTACTTTAAAGCAGCCAGTTATTTATTGTACAACGAATATTTCTCCGTGGTACGAAACGTTGTATTGGGTCAGAGTAAAGTAATTTTACAAGACGATAGCGGCATGCCGTTGAAGTTGATGCGTGATAACGGGTTTAATGTTGAGCTGTTGGGTGAATACACCAAGACCATTGGTTTGTTTTCAAATCGTTTTCAGCAAGACATGAAAGACGAATACCAAGCAACACCTCCTGGTAAGTTGCCATTTACCATTGGTTACAACGCGGAGTTTGGTGAGTGTAACCTACAGTTAGCCACCAAGAAGTAAGCAGATTTTTCACTATATAAGGTACTATTAATTTAAGTGGAGGCCGGGAGTAATTTCCCGGCTTCTTGTTTTTTTGAAGAAAAATTCGTATATTATTGTAGATGAATACAACAGTGGAATCCATGGAACAAGAGAATGCAGGCATGTATCGAATGGTGAAGTTATTTTGGGAAGAACCCAACGAGGAGCTGGCCGAAATTGGGGTTGCATTCTTATCGGATTTACCGTTTGAATATTTTGAAACAGAACCTACCAGCGTTAAAGCGTATGGAAAGTTTGAATTAATTAAGGAGGAGGTTGAGTCTGAGGTTACTGCAATAGCGGAAGCGCGAAGTTGGGAGTTAGAATGGGAAAATATTGGCAGGCAGAATTGGAACGAAGAATGGGAAAAACATTACTTTGAGCCATTAACCGAGGCGGGTTTTTATGTTCGAGCACCCTTTCATCCGCCTACTACAGATTTGCACGTGCAACATACAATTGTGATTCAGCCCCGCATGAGTTTCGGTACCGGACATCATGGCACTACCCAATTGATGTTAAAATATATTTGGCAAAACCGTGAATCACTATACGGTAAGAAGGTGTTGGATATGGGTACGGGTACCGGGATTTTAGCCATTGCAGCATCCATGATGGGTGCAGCTGAAGTATTGGGAATCGAAATTGATGATTGGGTGGTTGACAATGCCAACGACAATTTATTGGTGAATAACAGTAAGGGTGTTCGTATAGTTTGTGGCACTGCTACCGCCTTGGAATCGGTGGCCGATGGGTATTACGATGCGGTGTTAGCCAATATCCACCGCGAGGTAATTCTAGCAGATTTGTCTGAATACTGCAGAGTGCTGGTCAATGGCGGTTGGATGTTATTGAGCGGTTTACAACAATCCGATGAACAGCGGGTTGTAGAGGCGGCTCAAACGTTGGGTTTGACTAAGATTTTAGTGGACTATCGCGGGGAATGGATTTGTTTGCAATTCCAAAAATCGTAATTACTTTTCCTTTATTGTTGCTGATATTTGTATCCTAATAGCTGCCGTGAATAGCGTAATTCAATTGTTGCCGGATGCCGTGGCCAATCAGATTGCCGCGGGAGAAGTTGTACAACGACCGGCGAGTGCCATCAAAGAATTGTTGGAAAACAGTTTGGATGCCGGTGCTACGGATATTGTTTTACTGATCCGTGATGGGGGTATTACTTCCATGCAAGTAGTGGATAATGGCAGGGGCATGAGTGAATTTGATGCCCGATTGTGTTGGGAGCGACATGCAACTTCCAAGATTAGAAGAGCCGAAGATTTATTTTCGTTAACCACCTATGGTTTTCGCGGCGAGGCCATGGCTTCCATTGCAGCGGTGGCCCAAGTGGAGATGAAAACACGGCGGGAAACAGACGAATACGCACAATTTATCCGAATTGAAGCATCTGAGGTTATAGAACAGCGTCCAGAAGCAGCACCCGTGGGTACAAATATTACTATCAAGAATTTGTTCTACAACATACCGGCACGCAGGAATTTCTTGAAAAGCATACCGGTAGAAACCAAGCATATTGTGGAAGAATTTATGCGTCAGGCCATGGCAAACTCTCATGTTTCTTTCGCATTTTATAACAATCAACAAGAGGTATATAAATTTCCGGTTCAGCCCTTAAAAGATCGATTACTATCGGCCTTGGGACGAAAGAAATCCGAGGATTTGATTGCGGTTTCAGAGAACACAGAGATTGTTCGAATTTCTGGATTTGTAGGCGCACCTGAGACGGCAAAGAGAACGCGAGGGGATCAATATTTTTTTGTAAATGGAAGATTTATACGAAGCTCTTATTTTCATCATGCGGTACAAGGGGCGTACGAAGGATTAATCGATCAAGATACGCACGCTATGTATGCTTTGTTTTTGGAGATTGACCCAGCAAAGGTGGATGTGAATGTACATCCCACCAAAACCGAAGTTAAGTTTGAAGACGAAAAGCATTTATACAATTTATTGAAAGCTGCTGTTAGAAAATCATTGGGTTCGTTTGTAATACAACCACAATTGGGGCTAGAAACGGGCATGGGAGATGGAGCTGGCCCTCAATCTTGGAATTTAGATCTAACCAGCAATCCCGCTCACTTTGAAACATTGTTGCGGGCTATACCCTCGGACCAGTCGGGCTCTGCGTTAGGTGGGAACACAAGCAGTGCCACGGGTAGTGCCGTTAATAGAAGTTTTAATCCTTTTAAAAATGAGGATTCTCAGCCATATAAACGAGAGTATGGACAAGATTGGCAGCGCGTTTTGGGATCCATAGAAACCGATGGCGCGGTGGATGCTGGTAGTATTGATCGTGGACTACAAGGGCATGATTCTGTTAACGCTAGCAAAGAGGCAACGGTTAAATTTTCGTCTGGCAATGAACTGCCAGAACAAACAGAGTTATTTCCAGAAGAACATCGCTTGGAAACCAAAGGAGGCTTCCCATTAGGTGACTTGTACTGGGTGTTACCAATGAATCATAAATTATTGATATTTAGGGTTCAATACTTACAACAACGGTTATATTTTGAAAAATATCGAGAGTCCCTTTCCATTAAAAAGGGAGCTACTCAAACCTTACTTTTCCCTCGAATGATAGAGCTGAATCCCTCGGATTTGGCATTGGCTCTTGACCTACAATCTGAGCTGGGTTCTTTGGGTTTTGATTTTAGTCATTTTGGCGGTAATTCCATTATAGTTAATGGATTGCCTCCCCAATTATCGCAGGGAGATGAACAGAAATTCTTAGAAAAAATTTTAGAGGATTATTTGCATACAGGCGGCGATGTTAAGCTAGATAGACATTGTAGTTTGGCATTAACTATGGCGCGTTTTGCATCTTCCAGAACGCCGGGCTCAATGACCGAAAAAGAAATTATTGGCTTGGTGCAAGAACTATTTACATTACCGCATCCGGAGGTTACCTTTGACGGAAAAGTGATATTTGTAGAAATTTCGCAAAGTCAATTGTTCGAAGCCTTTAACAAACACAGAAAATAGCAACTATGCCCTATATACCCGTTGGATTAAAGAATCTATTAATAATTATGGCCTTAATAGGGTTGGCACAACTGGCGCTACCCCGAATAGGTATCGATAGTTTTTTTATGTATTTGTTTTATCCCGATAGTCCATGGTTTAGGCCTTGGCAATTGTTTACGCATATTTTCTGTCACGGTAGTATTTCGCATTTTTTGTTCAATGGTATTGCGTTATTCTCCTTTGGCGCAATCGTTGAGATGCGGTTGGGAACACAGCGATTTTTAATGCTATTTTTCTTGAGTGCTTTAGGTGCTGTGGCTTTGCATTTTGGCAATATCGCTTGGCAGTTATACTCCCAAGTGGCTACAATTATGCCCAATCATACCATCCCGGGAATGTCTGTGCCTTATGGTCCGATGGTAGGTGCCAGTGGCGCGGTATACGGAGTTATGGTTGCTTTTGCCATGTTATATCCAAACGAATCGTTGTTGTTTTTGTTTATTCCATACCCGATTAAAGCAAAATATTTGGTTTCGGCGATGATTGGGCTGGATTTATTGCTGGCGGTGGGTCAGATTGAGGGAGATATTGTTGCTCATTATGCGCATTTAGGCGGTGCCTTGGTTGGTTTGTTATTTACCTTCCTATGGAAACGTCGATTGTTCATATAATTTTTGTCATTCAACCGCTGACAAAATCATTATTATAAGCAGCCATGGACATTCGGAATTTTAAATTTTGGGATAAGCAGCGGGGTGCTGTTGGTAACTTGATAGTGGTATTTATTGCGGTTTGGGTGTTGAGTTTAGTGCCGATATTGGATCGCTTTTTTGATGCATATTTTGCTTTTCATCCATTACCTCAGGGTATTGTGAAGCCATGGGGATTTGTGACATACATGTTTGTACATCAAGGATTCTTCCACATGCTTTCCAATGCATTGTGGTTATATTTCATTGGCATTTTGTTGCAAGATTTGGTGGGCGATAAGGTGTTGTTAAAATTGTTTTTTTGGGGTGGATTTTTCGGATCCGTATGCTTTCAATTGTTTTACTCATTTTTGCTGGGACCTGAATCCAGAATGGCCTTTGACGGCTTGGTAGGTGCCTCCGGTGGTGTTTCGGCAGTGGTTATTGGTACTGCGTTATTCTCGCCGTATTATAGGGTTTTTTTATTTGGCATAGTTGAAGTTGAGTTGCGATGGATAGCCATCGCGAAAGTGGTCTTAGACATAGCGGGTGCCATGGGCAATGCCAATCAAGGCGGTTTTATATGTCATTTGGGAGGGATTTTATTTGCAGTTATTTATGTTTATGGATACATGAAAGGCAATATGCCGGGGTGGATGGACGAAATGTTTCTATCCCTAGAATCTATTTTTGGAAGCGGAAATCGCAAAAGAAAATCGGTTATGGCTGCTTCAAAACAGGCTAAACAATCCCGCAGCTCCGGTAAGTCATCCTCTGATTTTTTATCGTCCATGGGAATTAGTGATTCAACATCGGGAAACAGGGGCTCTGGAAAATCGGGAAAAAATAATGCCGTAGGATTTGCAAATGAGGCAGAGGTGAATCGAATTTTGGATAAAATCGCACAGGTAGGATATCAAAATCTTACCAATGATGAACGCGAAATATTATTCAAGGCCAGCAAAGAATAGAGGATTTCCTTTTACCGAATTGATTCTTTTCAAAAAAAAATACATCTTTGAACTATGCGCAGTATCCTAAATTGGGTAGTTTTTCCATTAACCATGGTAGTGGCTGCGTTGTTAATTGTTTCTGGACAGGCACCCTTGGTAAATCCCCAAACATCTACATGGATTGCCTTGTTAGGGTTGGGATTTCCAATTTTATTCCTGTTGAATAGTTTGTTGTTGGTTTATTGGGTAATTCAATTAAAATGGCGCACTTTGATACCCCTAGCCGTGCTTTTATTGAATTTAGGACAGGCTTCGTTATACCTTCAATTTAATAGCAATACACCCAATGATGCTCTGGCTACTGGAAGTGTAGACAGTGCAAGTAAGCTATTAAATATCAAAGTATTAACGTACAATGCTGGGTTGTTTGGGCATTTCCAAGATCAATGGAATTTGGATGATGTTTGTCAACGTATGCTCAAGGAAGATGCAGCAATTATCTGTTTTCAGGAGGTCTATTCTAACGATGGTTCTATGGCACTTCTGGAACAAACGCTTCGAAAAAAACTGAATTTCAAGTATGGTCAATACCATTTATTAAGTCCAAAACGACCCTACGGAATGATCATTCTATCCAAGTATCCCATAAAGAAATGGATGCCTGTTCGCTTTGAGGGCAAAACAGGAAATACTGCTATGTGGGTTGATATTCAGGTGAGCAAGAGCATCGGTGAAATGAATTTCAAACAAAAATTTAGAATTTTCAATATTCATTTACAATCGTTTAAGTTTGGCAAGCAAGATTATTCCTTTATCGAAAATCAAGGGCAAGGAAATGATGGAAAGTTGGATATCGATGGTTCAAAAGGCATTGTGTATCGTTTGCGAAAAGGCTACGAAAAAAGAGCTACTCAAGTAGGTCGATTGTTGGAAGAATTTGAAAAGACGGAATCGCCGAAAATTGTTTGTGGGGACATGAATGATGTGCCCGTGAGCTATAGTTACCGGCAGTTATCTAAAGGGATGAAGGATGCATTTGTGGAATCGGGTTTTGGACTTGAGACTACCTATCAGGGGCCATTCCCAAGCTTTCGGATTGATTATTTGTTCTGTGACGGTGAATTGGAGGTAAAGGGCTATGAAAGTTGGTCTGATGTGCCCTCTGATCACAAGTTAGTAGGAGCTACTTTCCAGTGGGTTTTTGATCGTTAGTTTCTTGGTATTGACGTTCAACTTAGGGCCTAAGTTTGGGCCATAGGGTACTTGGAAGTTGGAAATAATTGACGAGGGTAGGGTTTTTTTGATAAAAATGGTTCCCCGTTGGCGGTAAGTTAATTCAAGGTATTGGCTTAGGTTGTATATTTGTAGTTTGTAATTATGCCGTACTTTTTCACTTCCGAATCTGTATCCGAAGGTCATCCGGATAAAGTAGCTGATCAGATTTCTGACGCGTTGATAGACAATTTCTTGGCTTACGACCCTAGCAGTAAAGTTGCCTGTGAGACATTGGTAACCACTGGACAGGTAGTTTTAGCCGGTGAAGTAAAATCAAATGCGTACTTAGATGTTCAAAAAATAACACGTTCCGTGATTGCCAAAATTGGATACACCAAGAGCGAGTATATGTTTGATGCCAATAGTTGTGGGATTTTATCGGCCATTCACGAGCAATCGCCCGATATCAACCAAGGGGTAGAACGCAAGAATCCTGAGGATCAGGGTGCGGGAGACCAAGGAATGATGTTTGGTTTTGCTACCAACGAAACCGAAAATTACATGCCGTTGCCCTTGATGTTGGCGCACATGTTGTTGGAGGAATTAGCGGCCATGCGTAGAGAAGGTACTCAGATTCCCTATTTGAGACCCGATGCAAAAAGTCAGGTAACCATTCAATATTCGGACGATCATAAGCCGATGAATATCGATACGATTGTGATTTCAACGCAGCACGATGATTTTGAAAAGGCCAGTGATAGTAGTGATTCTGCTCAATTGGCTGCGGATGATACGATGTTGGCGAAAATCAAATCGGACATTATTCAGTTATTAATTCCCCGTGTTAAGGCCAAGTTGCCAGCATCCCAGCAGGCTTTGTTTACATCGGAGGTTAAATACCACATCAACCCAACCGGTAAGTTTGTTATAGGCGGACCACACGGCGATACAGGGTTAACGGGTAGAAAGATTATTGTAGATACTTACGGAGGTAAAGGTGCGCACGGGGGTGGTGCTTTCAGCGGAAAAGACCCCAGCAAGGTAGATAGAAGTGCAGCGTATGCAACCCGACATATAGCCAAAAACATGGTTGCCGCAGGTTTGTGCGACCAGGTATTGGTGCAAGTGTCTTATGCCATTGGTGTTGCTGAGCCCGTAGGGTTGTTTGTAGATACCTATGGAACCGCTAAGGTGGCTTTAACCGATGGTGCCATTGCCGATAAAATTAAGTCGATAGCCCAATTGAGCTTGAAACCTTACCATATCGAACAGCGTTTTGCTCTTCGTACCCCCATTTATTTGGAAACCGCTGCTTACGGGCACATGGGAAGACCTTGCGAAACGGTAACAAAGACGTTCAATGCAGGCAGTGGCGAAGCTAGATCCGTATCGGTTAAGTTATTCCCTTGGGAAGAATTGAATGCCGTGGATGTTTTGAAAAAAGAATTCGGAATATAATACAAAGTACAACCAACATGTGTGGAATCGTTGCCTATATTGGTAAAAAAGAAGCTTATCCCATTGTAGTAAAAGGATTGAAGCGGTTGGAGTATCGCGGGTACGACAGTGCCGGTGTTGCCTTATTGAATGGCGACATGCGCGTTTACAAGAAGAAGGGAAAAGTTTCGGATTTAGAGGCTCATATTGGCGATGGTGATGTGTCTGGTACTATTGGGATGGGCCATACGCGCTGGGCTACGCACGGTGAACCCAACGATAAAAACTCACATCCGCATTTATCCAATAGCGGCGATTTGGCGATAATTCACAACGGAATTATTGAAAATTACGCCACGTTAAAGGAGGGTTTGAAACAACGTGGTCATTCCTTTGCTAGCGATACGGATACCGAGGTTTTGGCTCACTTGATTGAAGACGTAATGGAAAACACAGGGTTGCCTTTGGCCGACGCTGTGCGTTCTTCGTTGAAGCAAGTAGTAGGTGCATATGCCATAGTAATCGTTAGTAAAAATCATCCCGAACATGTAATTGCCGCACGCAAGGGCAGTCCGTTGGTGGTTGGATTGGGCAAGGAGCGTGGAGAGTTTATTTTTGCCTCGGATGCTACCCCCATTGTGGAGTATACCAACAAAGTTATTTACCTAAAAGACGGTGAAATTGCGATTGTAGATAGTCAGGAATTAACCATTAAAAGCATCGAAAATGTGGTTCAAGTGCCGTATGTTCAAGAATTGGAGTTGAACTTAGAGCAATTGGAAAAAGGTGGGTACCCCCATTTCATGTTGAAGGAAATCTATGAGCAGCCGAAATCCATTTTTGATAGTTATCGCGGCCGATTTGATGCCAAAACGGGTGAGATTATCATGCGTTCCATGGAAGAATATGCAGACCGATTAAAAGAAATTAAGCGATTGATTTTGATCGGTTGTGGTACCAGTTGGCATGCAGGTTTGGTGGGCGAGTATTTGTTTGAAGATTTGGCCCGAGTTCCGGTAGAAGTGGAGTATGCTTCTGAGTTTCGTTATAGAAATCCGGTGATTTATGGCGATGATTTGATTATAGCCGTAAGCCAGAGCGGTGAAACCGCCGATTCGTTAGCCGCTATGGAATTGGCTAAACGCAAAGGGGCATCTGTTTTTGGTGTTTGTAATGTGGTGGGTAGCAGTATTCCTCGTTTAAGCGATGCAGGGGCATACACCCACGCAGGTCCAGAGATCGGAGTAGCAAGTACCAAAGCCTTTACAGCCCAGGTTACCGTTTTAGCCTTGATGGCTGTAGGAATGGCAAAATTGCGTGGCACCATGACCGTAAAGGAAATTACCGAGTTCATGAAGGAGTTAGAAGCAATTCCAGCTAAGGTTGAAAAGGCTTTGTTGTTGAACGATTCCATTGTTGAATTATCGGAAAAGTATAAAGACGCAAAAAACTTCTTGTATTTGGGCAGAGGGTATAACTTCCCCGTTGCCTTGGAAGGAGCTTTAAAGTTAAAAGAGATTAGCTACATTCATGCTGAGGGTTATCCTGCGGCTGAAATGAAACACGGTCCAATTGCTTTAATCGATGAGGAGATGCCAGTTGTAGTTATTGCTACTGCCAGTGAACATTATGAGAAGGTGGTAAGTAATATCCAAGAGGTAAAAGCACGAAAAGGAAAAGTAATTGCGGTTGTTACCGAAGGAAATAGAGATTTAGATTCGTTGGTGGATCACATAATTGAAGTGCCTGAAACCATCGAAGCGTTAAGTCCTTTGCTCAATACCATCCCATTGCAATTGTTGAGTTATCACATTGCTGTGATGCGCGGTTGCAACGTGGATCAACCCAGAAATTTGGCCAAGAGCGTTACAGTGGAGTAGGTTCGAACGGGGGTGATTTGGTGCACCTGTATTTTCAAGGGTTTGAGACTCTTTTGGTGAGCTAGCTCCTCGCTTGAAAACTGCATGGTGTGTGAGTGAAGGGGAGCGCCCTATTTCTTCTTTTCTTTGGCTAAGGTGATCTTGTAGTTATCGGGATTTCCCGTCATTTTAATGCTTACGAATTTTACTTTTTTACTGGGGTCAATTGCGGCAATTTCATCTACCTGTTCTTTATTAGTTTCTCCAGATTTTTTACCGAATAATTTATTCATCCCTTCCGATGTGATCAGTTTTATCGGTACACGTAGAAAGTACTCAAAGTTAAAATTCATATCCTGTTTTCCAGATAATTCTATGAAACCCAAGGAGGAGTTGATTAACATCTTGGGAACCGACATAATCCCTTTGGAAATATCGATATGATTGGATAAGGTATCGAATAAGACTTTGTATAAATTTTTGTCTTTGAAGAAATCGGCCAAATAAAGCATAGGGCCGTAGTTTTCAAGTCTGCCTTTAGCTACTTCCACATCCAAGTGAAGTTCAGAATCATCAATGATGGGAATTAAATCGGCATGCATGTGAATTTGACCGTACAATCTACCGGTTAATTTGCCGTGCAGTTGTTCTGAAACCAAGTGGTCTTGTCCAAAATTCTCAAATTTGAACATAAGTTGGTCTAAGTCAACATTTTTTAATCGTATGTTAGGATTAAAGTAGAGTTTTTTCTTATTGGAACCATTTAAATCACCACGAACAAACATACTTCCACCTGCTGTCAATAAACTCATAGTATCTATAATGAGATGATGATTTTTTTGAGAACGGAATTTTGCATAGAAATTATCAAGCAGGAGTTTATGGTATTTTAAATGCTTGATGTTGAACTGAAAATCCATGTTGGGGAATGGAATTTCAAACACATTAAATCCTGCTTCGTGGTTTACTGTTTTTGAATTTACCGGTGGTGGATTGTAATTAAAAAGTTCGTCAAAATTCAACTGTGGAGAGTTTATAACGATCGTGTTTTGTTGCTTTTGATGTTTTATGTCATCGCCAAGGTAGTAGGTCATGTTGGCTAAAAAGGAAGAATTTCCAATTTTACCAGTGAATTTTTCAACGGTAAGATTGTGGTTTTGGATATGAAAACGCCCTGAGAATTTCTCAAAGCGAAGCGGATGTATTTTCATGCTCGCCTCCAGTTTGTCTACATAAATATCGGCCGATTTCAAGCCGTTGTTAAAATGCAAATCGGTAAATCCATGAAGATTGAAGTTTTTAAACTCCTCGTGCCGATAATCTTCGGGAACATAATTTTCACCGCCGTATGCGAATAAATCTTCCAATTGTAGTAGACGGGAATCCAAAGCAAATTCAATTTTCGTATCCCCTAAAGGTTTATCTTTAAACCAGAGATCGTAGTTGTAGAGCTTGCCTGAGAAATGGAAGTCGCTTTTATCGATGTCGCCTTTAAAATCAATGATTCTAAAATCTCGTTCATCAATGATTACATCGGCATTAAAATCGTGCAAGGTGTGCGGATAATGTTTCATTTTGGCATAGAGATCTTCGATAAAAAACTCTCCGACAGGTAAGTTTGGAGATTCTGATATGGCTTTGGCGGAACATTTCAGAGCCAGTTTTGCACGGAAGTTCTCAATTTGTTCGTTTACGGGTTTGTTGCCCGCTTCACCAGTATTAGTTAATTCTTGAATGTCTAAATACTTTGAACTTATGGCGAGGTTGGTAGTAACTACTTTGTTAGTGTGGTGTAATATTGCCGGTAAATCGCTGATAATTCCATGGATGGAAACATCGGATTTGCCTGCTTTTAGGTTGAAATAATCCAATTTTGCTTCACTGCCTTTTACGGTGGTACTGATATCGAGATCATTAACAGCTAAAGGGTATTGTGGCGACGAAAAGCTAAGGTCTTTTACTAGAAGCTCTGTAAAATATGATTCGTTAAGTTTTTCGATACTGCGCTCGGGATGTTCTATATCGATGATATCTCTAAAGTTCATCGTTAATTTAACACTTCCCTTTAGATTTTTCAGCGTTTCTAGATTTAGAAATTTCGCCAAGAAATCCAATTGAAAATCAGATATGAGTTTCAAATTGATTTCTGGTGAATCGAAGTTTTTTACTACTAAGTTGCCACTAAATAAACCCGCCTCTGGCCGTGCGCCAAAATCAGCAATTGAAAGCACTGATGTTGAGGCGTTGTGTGCTTCGCCATTGGTAAAATGCCCTTTAAATTGGAGTTTATCAAGTTTTTTCTTGTTGATTGAATTGGTAAAATAGGCTTCAGAACATCCGAAGTTTGCATCTATTCTGGGGGTATGTCCATTGATCGACTTACCTTTCACCGCGCAATCAAAATATACTTTCCCTTGGTTGTCGTATTTTTTTAATGCAGGCGCTAATTCTTTGGGTGCAAAAGCAATAAATAAATCAAAATTGGGCTTTGCGCCTTCAAATTTGAGGTCAACATTCATATCGTCATCAAAATCGATGTTACCTTTCATTTTGAATAGGGCGTCTTCTAAATAAATTTCTGAGGGTTCTACCGCTAGAATTTGGGATGCTTCGGTGTAGGTTAGCTTGGTATCAATAGCAATGTTTTTGTTTTTTATAATGGTGGTATCACCATCTTGCATTAGTGTTAGAAGGAGTTTGGAATCTAAGGAAAATGAGGTTTGTTTATCGTTGGTTTTAAACTTGGATTTTGCCTTGCTTATTTTTATATCTAACAACACATTATTGGCTTCGTTGAGTTTGTCTATTTCTACATTTTGAAGTTCAATACGTTTTAAATCCACGTGCAAGGCTTCGGATGAAACTTCCGTTTTTTGATTGGTAGCAAGGGCTTTTACGATGTTGTATTCACCGGCGGTATCTTGAACAATATGAATATATCCGTCTTTAATTTTAATAGAATTAACGTCAAATTTGCCACTGATGAGTGTCCAAAGATTAAATCCAAGGTAGAAATCCTTCACATCTAAAATGGGATTATTCGTCTTTTTTTTGTTGGGGTATATTTTAACATCTTTTAAATCGATGGAAATATGGGGAAAGTTCGCAAATGGTGAGATTTGAATTTTCTGCAGTGTTATTTCCCCGGCGAAATCGGCATTTAATTCGGTAACGAGATTCTTGGTTATTGAATCTTCTTTGAAATATAATACCGCGGTAACTGCTAAAAACAGCAGTAACGGAATGGCGAGTATACCAATAATTATTTTTTTAACGTAGGGTTTTAGCACTGATTTTTTGTGAGTTATTGATGTACAAAATTATCATAAAATTGGGTGAAGTTGCGTTAGGCGAGTTTATTTTCATGGTCGAAATTAGTATTCCGGAGTAAGTAATAGAATTGAGGTTCATCCCCACGGAATATGCTGCACTGAGAATGAATTGTACCCATAACCATAGTCGTTTTGGAGGTTATTCTGTTTATCATTGTACGATGAAAAAAATGGTTGTTAGAATTCTACTGGTATTACCCTTGGTATCTATATTTCACGCTTGCGAGAAGCCCGAGCCAATAGATAATAAGCCCAATCCTACAGATTCTACAGTACAGTTGGAATTGGGGCCACCGGTGGAGACACGATCTACTGTAACAAAATACACATCGGCCTTTATGGGACAAACCCGGGTAGGTGGTTTGAAAACAAAAACACCATTTTCATTTGAAATAATTAATACAAGTTTAACGGAGCCCTGGGGGATAGGAGCATTGCCCAATGGAAAGTTAATTATTACTCAACAAAATGGTATAATGCGGGTTTCAACGGCAGACGGAATACTAGGGCCCAATATTGCCAATGTTCCTGTAGTTAAATTTGCAGGACAAGGTGGACTATTGGGGATTTGTGTAGACCCGGACTTTCAATCCAACAGGATGTTGTATTGGGCTTTCTCGGAGAGTGTAAGTGGGGGTAGTATTACATCCGTTGCTAAAGGCAGGTTATCGGAGAGTGAAGATGCATTGGAATCGGTATCGGTTATTTATCGATCGAATACTCCGTATAACGGGAATTTGCATTTTGGGGCAAGAATAGTAATGGATAAATCAAGAAATTTATTGGTTTGTATTGGTGAGCGGTCTGACGCTTCTATCCGTGTACAGGCTCAATCGGTTTCCAGCAGTTTGGGCAAGGTAATCCGTATTACTACAGACGGACAGCCGGCGCTGGGGAATCCAATGTTTTCAGGAGCTGGGGCTTTGGCGGAGTTATATACCATCGGCCATAGAAATCCACAAGGATTGGCTGTTCATCCAATTACGGGCGATATTTGGTTGGGTGAATTTGGGCCAAAAGCCGGGGATGAAATAAATTTATTAGTAGCAGGTAAAAATTATGGTTGGCCGATAATTACCTACGGAGTTGAATACAATGGACAGAAAGTTGGCGATGGAATTCAACAAAAGGAGAACATGGAACAACCGGTTTATTATTGGGATCCGGCGATTTCACCAAGTGGCATGACATTCTACCGAGGTAAATTGGTTCCAGAATGGGAGAATAATTTATTTGTTTGTGCTTTGGGTAGTACCCATATAGCTCGATTACACATAGCAAATAATAAAGTTATGGGAGAGGAGCGATTGTTGGCTTCGGAATCGCAGCGATTTCGAGATATTACCCAAGGGGTGGATGGTGCATTGTATGCGGTGACTGATGCTGGCCGGTTGTACCGAATAACAAAGAATTAGTAGAATAATATCATCCTGAAACGAATTGTAAATTAAACATTGGGATAAGGATGTCTGCATTAAACTAATTTAAAATATTAATTGTTTCTTGCATATTGTAGGTTTGCATTATTATTGTTTATTTTACAATAAGTAATCTAGAAAATCAGTTGATGAGTAATTTTAAAAAAATCATATATGTAAGCCTGAATTTATTAGGCGGTATACTCTTATTCGTTTTTAACAAGGTTGATGCACAGAACATTGATTCTTTGATTTCCAAAATGACTTTGGCTGAAAAAGTAGGTCAAATGGCACAGGTGGATTTGGGAGTGTTGTGGGAAGGTGAAACTTGCAACCCTAAAGATGGGAAGGTGAAGTTAAACGAGGATAAACTGCGAAAAGCCATAGCTGAGTATAAAATTGGATCGGTATTGAACTGCGGATGCGGGACAGGAACCCATTCTAAGGATGAGTGGCGACAATGGATAGGGGAGATTCAGGCTGTTGCTCAACGTAGTGGAGTGTTACCTGTTTTATATGGTATTGATGCAATACACGGAGCAACTTACTTGCAGCATTCCACATTGTTTCCGCAGCAGTTAGGTCAATCCGCTACATGGAATCCTGACTTGGTTCGTACCGGAGCAGCTATTACTGCCTATGAAACCCGTGCTAGCGGTATTCCTTGGAATTTTTCGCCAGTGTTGGATGTTGCTCGACAGCCGTTATGGTCGAGATTTTTCGAAACCTACGGATCGGATCCGTATTTGTGTAAAACCATGGGTGTAGCAGCGGTTCAAGGGTATCAGAATTTTTCCAAAGAAATTGCAGGTACTGAATTCAATGGCACGCAGGCTTCGGGTGCAATTTCATCGTATAATGTTGCTGCTTGTTTAAAGCATTTTATGGGTTACAGTGCTCCCTTTTCGGGTAAAGACCGTACACCAGCCTATTTTACCGAGCGGGATTTACGGGATATCTTTTTGCCGAGTTTTGAAGCAGCAATTAAAGCCGGGGCGAAAAGTATAATGGTAAATAGCGGTGAAATCAGTGGAATTCCCGTGCATACCAGTTACAGATTGTTAACGGAAGTTTTGCGTAAGGAATTAGGATTTACCGGGGTTGTAGTTACCGATTGGGAGGATATTTATAAGTTGCATGCCAATCATCGGGTTGCCAAAGATTACAGGGAAGCAGTGAAAATATCGATAATGGCTGGCATAGATATGAGTATGATCCCCAACGATTTTCAATTTATAGATATTTTAATTTCTTTGGTGAAGGATGGGGAAATACCCGAATCGCGCATTGATGAATCGGTGCGTAGGATTTTGCAAATGAAAAAGGATTTGGGATTGTTTTCTGCTCCAATGGGTTTACCAGCAACTCAGTTTTCTGATGCTTTCAGTGATAGATTCAAGCAGAAAGCCATAGAAACGGCACTGCAGAGTATAACCTTATTGAATAACGAGGCGATATTGCCATTGAAGGCAGGTACAAAAGCGGTAGTTTGTGGCCCTGCCGCTCATAATTTATCGTTAATAAGCGGTGCTTGGACACACAGTTGGCTGGGAAGAGATGAGGCCTTGGCAAAGAATTATGGTTTGGGTAAAACGGTAGCAGATGCTTGTTCTGAATATGGTAAAGGAATTTCGTGGCTGTTTCCAGAAAAGCTGAATCCAATGAGTTTGAAATCTTTGCAAATAACTAAAGCTTTAACAAAGGATGTGAAAAAATCCGATGTTGTAGTAATTTGTTTAGGCGAAGAGCCGGGTACGGAAATACCAGGAAATACGGAGTCATTGGAATTGGATGCTGCCCAAAGAGATTATGTAATGAAAATAGCAGCCATGGGCAAAAAGATTGTTTTGGTTTGCTTTTTTAATCGTCCATTGATAATAACGGACCTGGATTCTGTAGTTCAGGCAGTAGTATGTGCTTATTTGCCATCGGATTTTGGTCCGGAAGCATTAGCAAAGACCTTGGTTGGAATAAACAACCCGTCTGGAAAGTTGCCTTTTACCTATCCACGTAGTAGTGGAAGTGTGGTTCAACACGATAGAAAACATACCGAAGATTTTCATGTGGACTTCAGTACCAATGCATATCGACCCTTGTATGATTTTGGTTATGGACTATCGTACACGCAATTCAATCATTCACCACTCACGTTAAATGGTGAATTCAAAGGGGTTAACGATACGGTTTGGGCCGAATGGACAGTAACGAATACAGGGAAAATAGATGGGTATGAGGTTGCTCAATTGTATTTCCGGGATGAGTTTGCGAGCATCACCCCATCGGTCATGCATTTAACTGGATTCAAGAAGGTTTGGATACCTGCAGGGAATAGCGCGGTGATTCGATTGCCGATTACGCCTAAGATGTTAAGTTTTGTAGCCGAAGATTTAAAGAGAACCACAGAAGCGGGGGATTTTTCATTTTGGACT
>CANGWH010000030.1 GCA_947457565.1 Flavobacteriales bacterium | reverse complement strand
TATTTTCTTCTAGGTTATAACAGGCACTAAAAGATTTTCCATCTGAAACCGACATAATATGTTCTGCCAATCCGAATCCAATACTATCGATGGTTCCTTTGGGAGAAACCACTTGCATTTTAAGGTGTTTGTCCTTTAAAATTCTGCTGCTGTTGGAGGCTTGTAATTGATTGCTTCTAAAAATTGGAATACTGTTACCCGGTCCGAAGGGGGATAATCGTTTCACTAATTGCACAAATTCGTTGGTTATTTCGCCAATATTTAATTCTAAATCGTACTCAACCTCAGGAACTAAATCCTCTTCGTTAAGGGAGGCACGAACTACCGATTCGAATTTTTCTGCAAAGGCATCGAAATTGGCTTCTTTGATGGTTAGTCCAGCGGCATATTTATGACCGCCGAATTGCTCTACCCATCCATTGCATTGACCAATGGCTTCATGAATATCAAATCCTTTAATGCTTCGAGCGGATCCGGTTAATAGTCCATCGTTCAATGAAAATACAATGGTAGGCTTATGGAATTGCTCCACCAATCGGCTGGCAACAATCCCTATAACTCCTTTATGCCAATCAGTTCCTCTCAATACAGTACTGAATTTGGCTTGCATAGCCGGACTTGAATCAATCATGGAAATGGCATCCCTGGTTATATCGGTATCCAATTCTTTCCGTTCAAGATTCCGGGCATTAAGTTCTTTAGATAATTTTAAAGCCGTATTAAAATCTCGTTCGATAAGCACTTTTACGGCCGCTTTGGCGTCGGAAATCCTGCCAGCCGCATTGATTCTTGGCCCAATTCCGAATACTATATCGGACATGGTATATTCCACTTTTTTAGGGTATTCGGTTAATAACGCTTGCAGTCCAATATTGGGATGGTCGTTCAATTTTTTTAGCCCGTAATAGGCTAATACCCGATTTTCTCCGCGGATATCCACGAGGTCAGACGCGATTGACACCGCCACTAAATCCAAATAATCGTATATCTGATCGGTTTTTAATCCTTGCTTTTCATTGTATGCTTGGATGAGTTTAAATCCAATTCCGGCACCGGAAAGTTCCTTGTAGGGGTAACTACATTCTTTTTTCTTGGGATTTAGTATGGCGGCAGCCTTCGGTAGCTCGTCGCCGGGTAGGTGGTGATCACAAATAATAACGTCAAGACCCAACTCGTTGGCATAATCAATTAAAGCATTAGAGCGTATTCCGCAATCCAAGGCAATAACTAATTTGAAGTTATTTTCTGCGGCAAATTCTAATCCAATTTTCGAAATACCATAACCTTCCCTGTATCGATCGGGAATGTAATATTCCATGTTTGGATTAAACGATTTAAAATAATTGTACACGATACTAACGGCGGTGGTGCCGTCTACGTCGTAATCTCCATAGATTAAAATTCCTTCTTTCTTTTTAATCGCTTGTGAAATGCGGGTAATTGCCACATCCATTGTGTGCATTAAAAATGGATCGTGTAAATCTTCCAGCGTTGGTTTGAAAAATCGCTTAGCTTTTTCTACCGTATCGATATTCCTTTGCAGAAGAATTGAAAGTATTTTTGGGTTCTTAATAAGCTGTTCTGACAAGGTTGGATTTTTGCCGTTGCTGCTACTGCTTTGCTCGCTGTAAGCTTGAAGTGCTTGGGTTAGCTTCTCAACCTCTTCGTTGTTTGGTAAGGTTTTCTGAAGCCAACGAAATTCCATATTCCTGCAAAAATCGCATTTTTTTCCTGCACTTGCAATTCAATTGTAATCGAAATGGTATATTTGTTATAATATGAATAATAAATTATTCAAGAAGGCTGCCGGTGTTTTTTGCAGTTTTCTGTTTGTATTTCAATTGATTGCCCAGCCAACCATAAGCAATACATCGATGCCAAAATCGGGAGATACTTTGCGTTATTCTAATGCATCGTCCACGGCACTTCCATCGGGTTGGCAGACGGGTGGAAGCGCACAAAGTTGGGATTTTAGCAAGTTAACATCCACCAGTCAGGGTTTGTTTGAGTACCTTTCCTCTTCAAAAACGCCCTATGCATTTTATTTTTTCAACCAAATCGGACAAAAAACGGCCGACACCATTTCACTGGGGGTAATTACGCTTACTAATGTTTATTCGTTTTACACCAACAATACTAAAGTCTTTAAAGCTGAGGGGATTGGATATTCCGCGAGTGGCTTTCCATTAGCGGCCAATTACAGTGATGATGACGAGATTTATCAATTTCCTTTGAATTACAACGATAAGGATACTTCTACATTTAAATTCAATTTAACAATACCAGGAGGGATATTTTCAGTTATTTCAACGGGTAAACGCATAAATTTAGTGGATGGATATGGTACGGTAAAAACTCCTTACAAAGAATATACGGATGCTTTACGTGTGAAAACTATTGTAGATCAAGTAGATACAATAAATTCTCAATTTGGCAAGTTTGGAATTCCGAGGAAAACCATTTCGTACAAATGGTTGGTAGGCAGTGAACGTATACCCGTTATGGAAATTTTAGGAAATGAATTGCCTAATGGAACGTTTACGCCAAATCAGGTTAGGTACCGCGATGCTTATAAGACAAGCAGCAATCCGTTAGCACCGGTAGCTCTGTATTCATTGGATAAAGACTCTGGTTTGGTAGGAATCGATACGTTTTTATTGATTGATAACACGCAAGCTTTAGTTACTAGTAGAACTTGGACCATCAGTCCATCCGGATTCCATTCCTTTGTATCGGGTTCAACGGCCAATTCTAGAATTGCTCGGGTAGTATTTTCTGGTGCGGGTTTATATTCAGTGAATCTTCGGGTAACTACTCCTACGGGGAATGATGATACCACGGGTCAAGATGTGATTTTTGTGTATTACGGTGCTGGGAATAATGAATATAAAGTAAATAGGGGAACATTACTGTATCCAATTCCTGCTCAAACAGCGGTTAATTTCAATCTGCCTGAAGGCGTGATTTTGGGTAATGCTGAAAATGTTTCGGTGGTGTTGTTTTCATTGGATGGAAAAGAAATAACGTTGCCTTGTTCGGGTATTCACAATAATATTGTTACACTTCCGATAGATTCTCTAATCCCTGGAACGTATTGGGTTAGTAATTTATTGGTTAATGATAATTTAGTTGTGCCCATTAAAGCTGCATTTATCAAGAATTAGCGGGAGAAAAGGAAGAATAACAAAGGGGTGACACCGCACGCGTGTGGGAGTGGATACAATTTCGTATCTTCGAACCCATTAACCCTTTACAACGGTGAAAATTGCAATATTAAAAGAATCGAGAGACGGTGAAAATCGTGTTTCGGTTACCCCTACGGTGGTTAAAAGTTTGGTTGGCATGGGTTTAACCTGCTTGGTTGAATTGGGTGCTGGCTCTGCTTCGCACTATTCTGACGAAGATTATAAATTAGCCGGGGCATCGGTTCATTCAAGAGCTGAGTGTTTTGCAGAGGCAGAGGCCTTGGTGCAAATTAATCCCCCATCCAACGATATTGGGAAATCATTAAAATCGGGCCAGTTATGGATTTCGATGATGTACCATAGGAGTAATTCTGAATTGGTGGAAATGATGAATGGTGCTGGCGCATCGGTATTTAGTTTGGATGCTATACCTCGTATTTCGCGTGCGCAGAGCATGGATGTACTAAGTTCGCAAGCAAATTTGGCTGGATATCGTGCAGTTATTGAGGGGGCTTATCGGATGAATAAGATTTTCCCGATGTTGATGACTGCTGCAGGTACAGTAACGCCCGCTAAGGTATTGATTTTTGGGGTAGGAGTTGCTGGTTTGCAAGCGATTGCCACGGCCAAACGATTGGGTGCAGTTGTAGAAGCAACGGATGTAAGGCCCGAAACCAAGGAACAGGTGCAAAGTTTGGGCGGGAAGTTTATTGAAGTTAAAGGCGTAGAGGTTGGTTCTGAGGGCGGTTATGCAAAAGAAGCGAGCGAGGAATATCGTCAAGCTCAACGTGAGGCGGTGAATAAAAGTTTAGCGCAAGCCGATTTAGTAATTACCACTGCGTTGGTACCAGGGAGAAAAGCACCAATATTAATAGACGATGAACAAATTTCATTAATGAAACCAGGTTCGGTTTTGGTAGATATGGCGGCGGAACAAGGGGGGAATTGTACAAAAACCCAAGCAGGTAAAATTGTTGATTTCCAAGGGGTAGAGGTGATAGGGGCATTGAATATGCCGTCAGAATTAAGTGCTAATGCGAGTGAGTTATTTGCTAGGAATATTTGGGAATTAATGAAGCTTATTGCACCTAAAGGGGATTTAATCTTGGATCGCAATGACGAAATCGTCCAAGGAAGTTTAATTTGTTCGGGTGGCGAAATTCATCTTAAAGCCTAATTCTAACCTTTAATAGTAATAAAATTTATGTCAGATAATCCTTTTGCTGTAATCGGACAAATCATTGATTTCTTCGAATACCAAAGCATCATCAGTTTAATTTACTTGGTGATATTAATGATTTTTGTTGGTGTTGAATTGATTTCCCATGTTCCCTCAGTATTGCATACCCCATTGATGTCTGGTGCGAATGCCATTCACGGGGTGGTGTTGATCGGTGCAATTATCGTGATGGGTTACATTGAACCTGCCGATTATTTAAGTTTAGCCTTAGGTACATTAGCGGTTTTTGTAGGAACATTGAATGTGATTGGTGGATTTGTAGTTACAGACAGAATGCTTGAGATGTTTAAAAAGAAACCGAAGGGAGGTGCGCAATGATTCCAAGTTATGCATACCAAGATATTGCTTACTTGATTGGATCGGTAAGTTTTGTGGTGGGTTTGAAGATGATGGGACAACCGGATTCTGCTAGAAAAGGCAATTTGGTAGCTGCATTTGGTATGGCCGTTGCTGTATTTGCAGCGTTGTTTTTAAATGCACAGGGTTTCCATATTATAAACAATTTTCCTTATATCGTGGCGGCAATTTTCTTGGCTACGGTAATTGGTACCATGATGGCAAAAAAGGTACAAATGACAGCCATGCCTGAAATGGTGAGTTTATTTAATGGAATGGGTGGGTTAAGTGCCGCATTAATCGCCGTTATTGAATTTCATCACAAAACAGCGGAAGCCAGTGGCATGAGTGCCGATGGGATGATTACTGAATTCAGTATGCCCGTTGGCGTTTATTTAGCCATTGTATCGGGGTTGATTATCGGGACAATTTCGTTTGCTGGTTCGGTAATTGCATGGGGTAAGTTGAACGGGAAAATTGGCGATTATAGAATGCCTCAGCAGCAAATTATCAATGCTGTGGTGTTGGCCGCCATTATTGCATTGGCGGTGGCTCATTATGGTGCTATAAATTCAGGGGATTTTAGCATGTCGTATTTTTATGGAATCATAGGCTTAGCCGTTGTCTACGGATTGATTTTTGTTTTTCCAATTGGTGGCGCCGATATGCCTGTTGTAATTTCCCTGTTAAACTCATTTACCGGGGTTGCTGCAGCAACAGGAGGATTTTTATACCACAATAAAGTTATGCTTATGGGCGGAGTGTTGGTAGGAAGTGCCGGGACTATCCTTACCGTTGTTATGTGTAAGGCAATGAATCGATCCTTATTGAATGTACTGATTGGAATGGCAGGCGGTGGATCGGGCGGAAGTTCTAGCAACTCATCCGGCGGTAGCGTGCGTGAAGTTCAAGCAACTGATGTTGCCATTATGATGAAATATGCTTCCAAGGTAATCATTGTTCCTGGATACGGGTTAGCCGTTGCTCAAGCGCAGCACGTGTGCCATGAATTGGAAAATCTCTTGGAAGAGGAAGGTGTGGATGTGAAGTATGCTATTCACCCCGTTGCCGGTAGAATGCCCGGTCATATGAATGTATTGTTGGCGGAAAGTAATGTAGCCTACGATAAATTGGTAGAAATGGAACATATCAATTCTGAATTTGCTACTACAGATGTAGTATTGGTAGTAGGAGCAAATGATGTTGTAAATCCTGCTGCTAAAACTGACCCTGACAGTCCAATTTACGGAATGCCAATTTTGGAAGTTGACCAAGCGAAGCAAATTGTAGTTTTAAAACGCAGTATGAAAGCAGGGTATGCTGGGGTTGATAATGATTTATTTTACAATCCTAAATGCGGTATGTTGTTTGGGGATGCAAAGGCAAGTATAACAAAATTGGTTAACGAAGTTAAAGCACTATAATTATTACAAGGATTATGACGAGAAGGGTAATACCAATATTACTGGTATTGTTGATGGTTTGGTGCAAGACAGCACACGCACAGAGTTTTTTTAATTCTCAGTGTTTTTTGTCGCCAAACACTAATCCGAGAGGATTGAACAAAGAATTGGATAATTCCACCTACGAAAATGGTTGGAAATTGGTAGGTTGGGATTCCGCCAATAAAGGGTATACAATTAACGATACAATACCATTTTCGTGGTTGATAAATGGGACTTCCTATTCGGTTTTTAAAGCTGTTTCCAATGGGTCAGTGACCTTTTCAACCGGAACATTGCCCCCCGTTACCTCGTTGTACCAAACGGCGAGTTTGCCTGATCCAAGATTGCCTGAGTTATCCGTAGGTTTCTACGGACTAATAGCCAAAGGTAATAACGATCAGGTTTTTACCAAATCGTTTGGTTCAGCGCCCAATCGACAGTTTTGGGTGAAATTCCAGTCGTTTTCTATTCCCGCTGATAGTATTACTGGGTACTCTGCGTATGCTACGGTTGCTCTGGTTTTTGAAGAAAATTCTGGCGCCGTGCACTTAGTGCAAATGGAACAAGGCAACCTAACAGGGATACCCTATGCCAATCAAAAACGAGCAGCACTTACCATGGGGGCCAATTGGGGGGCTTTTGATGGGGCCATTATTGAGGATGATAATGCCAACAATGTTCAAATTAACTATATGCCGGCCCCTTTAAATACGGGGGTAGGAGATAACCGATACTTTACATTATTACCCAAAGGCAAGTTCCCTAAGTGGAACGATGCAGTATTATTATCGGCATATTTAAATCCAAGTTCAGGCTATGTACAAGAAGACGATGATGTTAGAATAGCCTTTGCCTTTTCCGCTCGAGGATTGGCCAAACCTAGTTCATTAACATTGAAGCTGAAGGCGGGCGGTAAATCCATAGAATCATATACATTGGATACGTTTGCTTCGCCCGATATCTTCGGCGTGTATCGCGGGGAAATAGTACTCTCTTCTACCGGGTTGAGCAAAAACGCTATTCATAATCTGAGTTTATGGTTGGAGAATTCTGTGGTAGGTGAATCCGACGTCACCAACGACAGTTTGCAATCGTTCGCAACGATAATCATTCAGGATCAAATGATTCAAGTTACTGGATATCCTTGTTTGGAGGTGTTTACAGGTAACTGGGATCATAATTCGGCACTGTTGGACGTTACATTGGAAAATTTAAAAAAATCCAATCCCATATTGCAAAATTCAATAATTTTAAAACACCATGTATTGGACCCTATGGCTACAGAGGCCTCGAATTTGCTACAAAAAATTGATGGTGGAATTTCGTCAGGTATTTTTCCGGCGATGTCGTTTAACCGCGGCTATTTTGAGGACAATCCAGAAAATTCAATTTTTGGAGTTGATTCATTGCTGCAAAAAATTGCGAAGTGGAAGGTATATAATACATTTTTAGTTCCTCAAATTGAAAATTTAAAGTATAATTCTCAAGCTAAAACTGTAACTGGAACCTATAAAATTTCGGCCTTGGATTACTTTGATCCATCCACAGTGAAAGTTACTGTTTTTCTTCGTGAAAAGACCCAACGGGGTAACACCAGCGGTTGGATTCAGCGTATGAGTTTGGAAGAAACACAACGTCCAGGATCATACTTTTTTGGTAAAAGTACCAAATTAGTAGGCTATACCTACACCGATGTAGCCTTTGATTGGAGTTCTAACGGTAATGGAATTTATGGAAAGTCGTTGGGCAGTTCTGGGATTTCTGGCCCTGGTATTGATTTTACGGGATCCATTAACTTTACGTTACCTGATTCTATGGTGAAAGTGACCTTCCCGAAATCGGTTGATTTCGCCGATTCGGGTGAAGCATTTTTACGTTATAAACCCGCCGATTTGGAGGTGGTAGTTGTAGTTACAGACGATCGATACAAATCGGTTTGGAAACGCTCGGAAATGGAGGTGACTGCTCCAATTATTACCGCTGCCATACAGCCTGTTTGGGATGTAGCCGCCCGTATAACAGACATACCCAGATTAGAACTTTTGGGCTATCCTAATCCAACTTCTGATTATTTATGGATACAATCTAACCATTCAATCAAGCAGGTAATTGTTGCCGATATTCAAGGTAAAATACAAGAATCAATGAGTGGTATCGCTACTAGCTCCGGTAGCAATAGGGAGGTTCAAATTTCTTTGGAATCCGCTGTTCCAGGTGTTTATTTGATTACTGTTATCGATACATCCAATAATAAACAGACCCTTCGAGTAATTAAAGGTTATTAAGAAGGTGTCGTAAAAAGTTTAAATTTCTAAATAATCTCGAGCAATTTCTAACGCCATTTCCATGGTTTCAACACCCGGAAGGCACTGATTTGCTGTACAAACCTCAATTGTGTTGTTGGTTGTTGGGTCTTTCGCTGGGGTCCATGCTATCATACTCCAACTGGGCATACCTTGGTGGGCTTTCAACGCTATCTCTAAGCGATTCGCTAGGGTTACATTTGAATTGTAAGTACACTTAAATACCAGGCCACCCCAAGTAATGTTCTGAGCAACGCGCAACCATTGAAAATGCCATCCGGCTTGTTCTTCCATCGCTGAAGACATTTGATCTACCCACGTTTCTGCAAGCGGGCCAAATTTGTTTTCTTGAATGGATATAAGACTAAGTTGTTGTAAGCAATGACAAAATACAGAAACTGCCGAGGGTATTACATCGTCTGTACTATCAACTTTATTAAGTATTAATTTTTCGCCGGATTTTGGATTAAAGGTAGGTAATTGGTTGTTTTCTGAAAATTCTACAATAGCGGTTTGACATAATAATACACTTCGATCTATCCACGCAGGATCTCCAGTTATTTCGTGCAAGAGTAAATAAGCATCTGCTAGGAAAGCATAATCCTCTAGAAATCCAGGGATTGCCGATAGTGTAGGGGAGCAGGGTCCATGAAAATCATGGGTGTGAATATCGCTCCCAGCGGCAGTTCTTGATAGCAAACCTGTCTGAGGATTCCAGAATGTACTCCATAGGTTCTCTGCTAATTTTATAGCATCTTCTGCATGATTTATTGATTGGAGGTGTATCGCTGATAGTATTAATCCTTTAAGATACAATGCATTCCAAGAAACAATGATTTTATAATCGAACCCAGGTCTAATCCGATTTTCTTGCAACATATAAAGCTTATGCAGTATGGATTGTTGTAATTGGTGATAGGTGGTTGCATCCAAAGAAAGGGCTTCTATGGCTTGTAAAGGGGCAATACGTTGGTGAATAATGTTAAGGTTGTGTTCCCAGTTCCCTTTTTCGGTAATCCCATAGAGGACGTTGGCTAGGTCCATCTCATTTGGTGTTAAATTATGAACTAATTCTTGGAAGGTAAATGTATAAAATTTGCCTTCTATGCCTTCAGAATCAGCATCCAATGCTGAACCAACAAGAAAACCTGAGGAGGTTGGAATTCTTAATTCGCGGTTTACAAATTCTATGATGTGCTGGGTGGTGTCTTTATACAATGGAGCATCGCTATAACCATAACTTTTCGCATATAATCCTAGTAATTGACCGTTATCGTATAGCATTTTTTCGAAATGCGGTGCAAACCAATGTCCATCCGTGCTGTATCGGCAAAATCCACCGCGAACAGCATCATAAATACCGCCGTTTCGCATTTTAATTAATGTAAGGTGCAGAATATCCTTAGCCGATGGATTTTCTGAAATGCAGACGGTGTCTAAGATAAATTCAAACAAGCCGGGTAGCGGGAATTTGGGTGTTCGATCTACGCCACCTTCCGTATAATCTAAGGTTTGTAATAGGCTTTCTAATACCTTGAAACTGAATTCTTTTCGTTTCCATCGTTGAATGGTGTTGCCCCCAGGCGAAATTTCATTCGAACCCATTTTGCTATCATTTCCAGTAGGGTTAGTTGATTTGGATTGATTTAGCTTATTCAAGTGCTCCATCATTCGTTCCCCGTATTCGTAAGCTTTTTCTGGGGTTTCTTTCCAAACACTTGAAAGTTGTTCTAAAATCTGTATCCATGAGGATTTAGGAAAATAGGTTCCTGCGTAAATGGGTTGTTGATTGGGTAGGCAAATTACATTTAACGGCCACCCGCCCCTTCCAGTCATTATTTGACAAGCATCCATATAAATGGAATCGATGTCTGGTCTTTCTTCTCTATCTACTTTAATATTAATGAATTGGTGATTCATTACTTCTGCCGTTTCGAAGTCTTCAAAACATTCATGAGCCATTACATGGCACCAATGGCAAGTGCTGTAACCTATGCTTACGATTACTAATTTATTTTCAGTGTTCGCCAATTCCCAAGCGTTGGAGTTCCATTCTACCCACTCAACGGGATTGTAAGCGTGTTGTTTTAGGTAAGGGCTTTGACTAAAAAGAAGTTGATTGGGTGTATTTGAATTCATGGAGTTACCGTAATTTTGAGGAATACTAATTGTGGGAATGAACGCATCCTCTATAAATTACAAAGTTCGGGGTATAAAGATTGATTTTCCCAAGCAATTGCGATTGACATTATTTTTTTTTCGCTTTAGACAAGTATTATTTTTGATGTGGTTGTGTTTCCAAATTACTACAGCAGCAGCGCAATCTGCAGATTCATCGACATTAAAAAATATAAACAATACCCAAGCTGCTACGAGAGATGTTGCAACGGATACTGCTGAACAGGATACATTTTCTATTAATCTACCTACTTTTCGCACATTATCCTTTAGTTTCGGTTCGCACGAAGAAGCGTTGGATAGTATACTTGCTGCGTTACTGAAGAAAAAGGGGATGCCTGTACAAGCGTATTTGCCCAAGCTTTCGTTTACGCAACA
Source organism: Flavobacteriales bacterium (assembly GCA_947457565.1). Lineage (GTDB taxonomy): Bacteria > Bacteroidota > Bacteroidia > NS11-12g > UBA955 > JAGKXC01. Next base: position 10,786 of record CANGWH010000030.1, on the reverse strand, counting down.
GTGGAAGTTGCATGATACCGCTGCCAGTCAGCAAATTATCGATGGTGCGTGGATGGGCTATCAATACCAATTCACCAAGAGTTTTCAAAAAACGAGAAAATACTTGTTGAAAAATAATATTGTATTGAAACGTTCTGAAATAGGGAGTAAGCCGATGAAAATAACGGAGGATAGTGAAGGCTCTGGGATAAAGAAATACGAGTATATCGTGATGTATAAGAAGCTAAAGTACGTGTTGTCCTTTCAGCTTTGGTGGCTTAATGAAAAAGCTTATTGGGTAAATAGTGTGGAGTTTAGGTTAAAACCTGTTCAATAACATAAAAGCAGTGTTATTATGAGAGCAATTTCCTAACAATTCTAGGACCTACGTAAATGAAACCTGTATAAATCTGCACCAAAGAGGCTCCTCTACTTATTTTTTCTTCGTAATCTTCTTTTGTGAAAACACCCCCCACACCAATGAGTGGAATATCACCTCCCAGTTCCATTCCTAAAAACGAAAGGATAGTATTACTTTGATCTAAGAGGGGAGAACCACTGAGTCCGCCCGGACCAATTTTTTCAATGGTTGTGGCATCTGTGTTAAGGTTTTCTCTGCTGATGGTTGTATTGGTTGCAATTACACCGTCTACGTTGGCCTTTTTAATAATTTGAATTAATTCTTTTATTGCAGCCTGTTGAAAATCGGGAGAAATCTTTAAGTAGATGGGTTTCCATTTGGCTTTAGCGATTCTGCGATGTTGCAATTCCGCAAATAATTCGGTGATGAACTTCTCTTCTTGCAATTCTCTGAGTCCAGGCGTATTTGGACTAGAAATATTTACTACTATATAATCTACATAGTCATAAAGTGCTTCAAAACAGTAGATATAATCGTTGATTGCCTCTTCATTGGGTGTGATTTTATTTTTGCCGATATTACCGCCAACGATTAACCCTTTTGGTCTCTTTTTTAAACGTTCTACCATTGCTTCTACCCCTTCATTGTTGAAACCCATACGGTTAATTAGGGCATTATCTTCGGGTAAGCGGAATAAGCGGGGTTTAGGATTGCCGGCTTGCGGTTTAGGCGTTACCGTACCTACTTCTACAAATCCAAATCCTAATCGTTTTAATAAATCCAACCACTTTGCATCTTTATCAAAACCGGCTGCCAAACCAATGGGGTTGGGGAATGTGATTCCTGAAACAACCACAGGTTTAGATTTAGGCGGTTGTATGCTTTTTTCAATCCATTTACCAATCAGAGGTAAGTTCAATAAAATTTGAGAACTTCTCATGGCAATTTCATGAGCGGCCTCTGGTTTAAAGAAAAATAATATGGATTTAATAATAGAATACATCGATGTTCATCTAATATCTATTTCCGTGCCAAACTTGATTAAAAATTTGCTAACTAAAGGAAATTTAACCAATCAAAAAATTAATGCCTAAAATGACGAATTCCTGTGAATACCATCGCAATATCGTTGCTATTGCAATAATCGATGGAGGCTTGGTCTTTTATGCTTCCACCAGGCTGAACCACGGCTTTAATACCAGATTTATCGGCTATCTCTACACAGTCAGGGAAGGGGAAAAATGCGTCCGATGCCATTACTGCGCCTTCTAAATCAAAACCAAAGCGATTAGCTTTTTCGATGGCTTGTTGTAATGCATCAACCCGGGATGTCTGACCTGTTCCAGAAGCTAATAATTGATTGTTTTTCGCTAAAACTATGGTGTTACTCTTCGTAAGTTTCACGATTTTAATGGCGAATTCTAAATCGGCCAACTGTTGATTGTTGGGTTGAACTTTGGTAACACATTGCATTTCTGCGCGTGTTTCGGTGCTATTGTCTTTATCTTGAACAAGAACGCCATTTAAAATAGAACGGACTTGCTTATTTTGGGAAATAGGATTATTGGTAACTTCAATGATGATTCTATTGGGTTTGCTTTTTAATAATTCCAAGGCTGCATCATCATAGCCTGGTGCAAGTAAAACCTCGAAAAACAAGTTGTTTATTTCGGCAGCCACATCCCCTTCAATGGGTTGGTTTGTAGCAATTATACCACCAAATGAACTTACAGGATCACAGGCTAATGCATCGGTCCACGCAGTTAAACTGTTGGATCGCGTAGCAACACCGCAAGCGTTGTTGTGTTTAATTATAACAAACGTACAAGCCGTAGACGCATCAAATTCGTTCAACAAATTCATGGCAGCATCTACATCTAACAAATTGTTATAGGATAATTCTTTCCCTTGGTGCTTTTGAAAAATATTGTCAAGATTGCCTTTGAATTGACCCGTTTGGTGGGGATTTTCGCCGTAGCGTAAGGAGTAGGTTTTGTTGCCGGCAAACCAATCACCGATGGAGGCATCGTAGTTGGCAGTAACGGCAAAAGCTTTTGCGGCAAAATCTTTTCTATCGTACAACGACAGGCTGCCAGATCCTGATGTGTAGGTGGTTAGGAATGATTTATATTGATTTTGGTGTGATATAATTGTTGTGTAGGCGTGATTTTTTGCTGCGGCTCTAATCAAAGAAACACCTCCGATATCAATTTTTTCAATGATTTCTTGATCGGTACCTCCGTTGGCAACGGTTTCGTCGAAAGGATACAAATCAACCATGACTAAATCAAACAATGGGATTTCGTACTGTTGAATTTCCTGCATGTCTTGCTGCAATTCTCTGCGAGCCAAAATCCCACCAAATACTTTGGGGTGAAGTGTTTTTACTCTGCCGCCCAGTATGCTTGGATAGCCCGTTACATCTTCCACCGCAACACACGGAATTCCAAGGTTTTCAATGAAAGCACGAGTGCCTCCAGTAGAATAAATAGTAACTTGATTTTGGTGTAACGCCTTAGCAATTTCTTCTAAGCCGTCTTTGTAGTAAACAGAAATCAGAGCAGATTGGATGCGTAAATTCACAGTGCAAAATTACTTCGATACATGCGTTTTGGTTTTGTAAGCACCGCTAACTTTCTCATAAGTTGTTCACAGACCATTAACGGGTTGGAATTAATACAAGCTAGGAATTTGTATCCCGATTTTTGCGGCAGAACGGATTGTAAATTTCACTGTAGAATGAACTCGCCCCTAGTAAAAACAGCAGAATGTTAGGCAAGGGTTTTGTTGCCCTTGCTGTGTTTTGGGGAGTAAGGACAATGCCTACACCCGTTACCGCAGCACCAACCCCGTTGTTTTAGGAATGCCGACGTAAAAACCAGAAACCCGTTTTCCCAGTAGTAATCTGGCTCTTTTTTTACGGAGCCACTGTTGTTTATTTCCTCGTTTCCAGTGTTTCCCAGGTTCTGTTTGTTTCCCATTGTATCATGGCTATCCTTTTCGCTTTGGTCCATTCATTCACCTGGTTAAATATAATATGGTGACTTGCATCGTTACCCTGATTTAAATTGTTACCCTTGATTTTCAAGTTTTTAGGTTGGAATTTAGACAACGCTATTCGGAGTTGTCTGATTCCCACTTTGTTGCAATCGTTTCCGATGCCACTAAGTCCCAATTAATCTTTGCCGTGACAAGCTTTGAACTTCTTACCGCTGCCGCAAGGACATGGGTCGTTTCTTCCTATTTTTAGTTCATTGATTATAGGATTCTGGGTTGGTTTGGGCGCAGCTGCTTCTGGCGTACTTCCTTGAACTTCAGAAATTCCGGTAGCTATTTCTTCGCGTGAAGTTTGAATCTTGGGATTGTTTTTCTTCAACTGAGGTTTAGCTTCCTGCACTCCGTTATCTTGCTGAATCTGTAATCGGAATAAATGGCCAAGTACCTTTTGATTAATGCGTTGTAACATTTTTCCAAACAATTCAAAACTCTCGATTTTATAAATCAACAAAGGATCTTTCTGTTCGTATTGGGCGTTGGATGTACTTTGTTTTAAATCGTCCAATTCTCTTAAATGTTCTTTCCATTCATCGTCAATAACCTCTAGTGTAGTTGATTTTTCTAATTCCTGAACCATACTTTTGCATTGAGAATCCAAGGCTTTTTGCATGCTTACGGTAAATTGATATTGATGCACGCCGTCAGTAAACGGAACAATTACATTTTCGATTCGTTCACCTTGTTCTTGACGAATATGTTGGAAAACAGGGTAGGCCTGTTGTTGCATGGATTCCTGTTTGCTACCATAGCGCTCGGATAAATGCAAGAACAACTGCTCCGTTAAATCATCGGCTTTACCTTTTTGAAATGATTCTGTATCAAACGGTAAGTCTTGTGCCAATGTGCGAATAACTTCCATCTCCAATTCCAAATAATCGTTGGAATCTTTGTACGTTTCCACCATTTCAGTACACCAGTTGTACAACATAGTATTTAAGTCGATACTTAACCGCTCTCCATACAAAGCATTGGTACGCATGCGGTAAATGGAAGTACGCTGTTTGTTCATTACATCATCATACTCCAACAATCGCTTACGGATACCAAAGTTGTTTTGCTCCATCCGTTTTTGGTTACGTTCGATGGTTTGGGTCATGATTCTATGTTCAAGAACTTCGTCTTCCTTGAAGCCTAAGCTATCCATGATTTTACTCACACGCTCAGCACCAAAAATGCGCATCAAATCGTCTTCTAAACTCACATAGAAGCGAGAAGTTCCTGGATCCCCTTGTCGACCCGCTCTGCCTCGTAACTGTCGATCAACCCTTCTACTATCGTGCCTTTCCGTACCTATAATAGCTAAACCACCAAGGGCTTTTACTTCCTCGTTGATTTTAATATCCGTACCCCTACCGGCCATGTTAGTAGCGATGGTAACTGCACCTTTTAAACCTGCTTCTGCTACAATTTCTGCTTCACGTTGGTGTTGTTTTGCATTTAACACGTTGTGCTTGATGCCTCGAAGTTTAAGCATTTTACTCAATACTTCACTCACTTCAACGGAGGTTGTACCCACCAACACCGGTCTACCTGCCGCAGTTAGTTGATTAATTTCATCGATTACAGCATTGAATTTAGCACGTTTTGTTTTGTATACTAAATCCTCTTGGTCTTTACGAACGATGGGTCTGTTGGTAGGAATAACCATTACTCCTAATTTATAGATATCCCATAATTCTTGGGCTTCCGTTTCGGCAGTACCCGTCATACCTGCCAATTTGTGGTACATACGGAAGTAGTTCTGCAAGGTAATGGTAGCATACGTTTGTGTTGCTGCTTCCACACGTACATTCTCTTTAGCTTCAATTGCTTGGTGAAGTCCATCGGAATAACGTCTGCCTTCCATAATACGACCCGTTTGCTCATCCACAATTTTTACTTTGCTTTCTTGTAAAATATATTCCACATCGCGTTCAAAGAGGGTATATGCTTTTAGCAATTGATTGATGGAGTGGATTCGCTCACTTTTAATGGCGAACTCTTGCATCAACGTATCTTTTTGTGATAATTTTTCTTTGTCTGAAGCAGAAGATTTCTCAATTTCCGCCATTTCACTTCCTACATCGGGCAGTACAAAAAAGTTTGGATCTTCTTCGCCTTGGGTGATAACCTCTAATCCTTTTTCAGTGAGCTCAACGGAGTTGTTTTTCTCATCGATGGTAAAGAATAAAGGGGAATCCGCCAATGGCATTTCTCGCTGTTGATCCTGCAAATAATTGTTTTCTACTTTTGTTAGAATAGAACGTACACCAGATTCTCCCAAGAATTTAATTAAAGACCTATTTTTGGGTAAACCGCGGTAAGCTCTAAATAGAGCTAGTCCTCCTTCTCCTTCTTTATAACCAGTATTACCTTCGGGTATTAATTTTTTTGCCTCGGTAAGGGCTTGAGTTACGTAGCGTTTTTGAAGTTCAACAATTTTTTCAATTCTCGGCTTTAGGGCTTGGAATTGTTGAACATCTCCGTTAGGAGTAGGTCCTGAAATGATTAACGGAGTTCTAGCATCGTCAATTAAAACAGAATCCACCTCATCAATCACAGCAAAATGGTGCTTGCGTTGTACTTGTTCCTCGGGGGAGTGTGCCATGTTGTCGCGCAGGTAATCGAAACCAAATTCGTTATTAGTACCGTAGGTAATATCGGCCAAATAAGCATTTCTTCGGGCTTCACTGTTGGGTTGGTGGTATTCCAAACAATCCACCGATAATCCCAAGAAATTAAATATAGGACCATTCCATTCGCAATCTCGACGTGCCAAATAGTCGTTTACCGTTACCATATGTACACCTCTACCACCCAACGCATTTAAATAGGTAGGCAAAGTACTCACCAACGTTTTTCCTTCACCGGTAGCCATTTCTGCAATTTTACCGCGGTGTAAGGCAATACCCCCAATCAGCTGAACGTCGTAATGAACCATATTCCATTTGATTTCGCCACCGGCGGCTAACCATTCGTTTTGGTAGTTCACAGAATCTCCGGAAATTGAAATATGCGGGTGTTTGGTTGCAAGCTCACGATCCAAATCGGTAGCCGTAGCCGAAACTGTAGGGGATTCACTGAATCGGCGTGCTGTTTCTTTCATTACGGCAAACGCTTCTGGTAAAATTTCCGAAAGAATTTCTTCCAGTTGCGTATTTCGCTCCTTTTCCAACTCGTCTTGTTGGCGGAACAAAGAATCTTTAGTTTCGGTTTCCGAATCTGGGGTGTTTTTAATCGCTACTTTATTGGCTTCAATTTCGGCATCTATTTCTTTTAGGGATTCACCAATACGCTGCTTGAAATCTTGGGTTTTTTGACGAAGTTGATCGTTGCTTATGTTTTGATATTCAGCAAAGTAGGTATTGATAGAGTCTACCACCGGTTGGATCTCTTTTAACGCTTTTTCAGCCTGATTTCCACCCAATAATTTGGTAAACGAATTAATGATATTAGCAAACATGATATTCCTGCGAAATTAACACAATATTTTGGCTTGCCAATACCTTGCCAAGGTGAACTTTACTGACAAACTGCCTCGATTTTTATAATTATGACCTATCTATCGTGAGTTCTTCAAAAAAAAGGAGTCATGGGTTAAAACCCTATCTTTCTTCTTTTGTTTAACTTTCATGATTCGTTTGTTGAGTTTTATAGTTTTTATAATTTTGGCCAGTTCAACGGCCCTAGCACAAGTTACGATTTCCGGTAAAGTTATCGATCAGACTACTCGGAAACCGCTAAAAAATGCATTAATTTTATTGGATAAATCGCCTACCACGGTAAAAACGGATGATAACGGTGATTTTTCATTACCTAATTTGGAACCGGGGTTTCATTTGGTTTCCGCGGAATTGGAAGCTTACGAGGCTATAGGTGTGGCAGAGCAATTGTACACTCCGGCAAAATCTCCTTTCGTTACTATTGAAATGGAAGCTCAAGCCCAAGGCATGGAAACAATTACAATTCGCAAGACCAGCTTGCAACGAAGAGTAGCGGAAAGTCCAGTCTCTTCCCAGCAATTGAGTATTCGTGAAATTGAGCGAAATCCGGGAGGGAGTCGTGATATATCCAAAATCATTCAAAGTTTGCCCGGAGTAATTGCGGTTCCTGGGTTTAGAAACGACGTTGTGATTCGTGGAGGATCACCTTCAGAAAATAAATTTTATTTAGACGGTGTGGAAATTCCCATTATCAATCACTTTCAAACGCAAGGAAGTACCGGCGGTCCTGTGGGTATTTTGAATGTAAATTTTATTAAAGAAGTAAATCTTAACACAGGCGCATTCCCCATCAATTACGCCAATGGTTTAAGTTCGGTTTTTGATTTCAGGCAGATAGATGGGAATACGGATAAAATGAAGGGTCGATTTACTTTAGGCAGTAGTGATGTGGGTTTAACCGCTGATGGTCCTGTAGGGAAAAGTAAAAAGGTAACCTATATTTTATCGGCAAGACAAAGTTATTTACAAGGACTTTTCGCGCTGTTAAAACTTCCATTTTTACCTAATTTTATCGATTATCAAGCCAAAGTAAAAGTTAAGTTAAAGGGGAATGACGATCTTACTTTTTTAATGGTTGGTGGGGTTGATTTTTTTCGATTAAACACAAAAGTAAACGATGGAATTACGGATACTGCTACACTAAAATCGAACAAATATATTTTGGGCTATCTTCCTGTGTATCGCCAGTGGAACTACACATTTGGAACCGTTTACACCCATTATAATGGGAAGAATAAAACACAGTATTTCTTGAGTAGAAACATGCTGAACAATACGTCCTACAAGTACAGAAATAACGATGAAACCGATGAGGCCAATCGCATCTTCAATTACAACAGTACGGAAGAAGAAAACAAATTTAGGGTAGAACACAACCGCAGTATTGGTGGATGGAAATTAATGGGCGGCGGCGGCTTGGAGTTTGTTCAGTTCGCAGTAAATAATGACGCAAAATTCTTAATTCCTGGTGCACCTGGAACTCCGGGTTCAGTTATAGATGTTAAGTTCAATAGCTTGTTGGAGTTATTCAAATATTCTGCATTTGCTCGCGGTACACGATCGTTTGGAGAAGGCGGGTTGTTGAGTATTGCAGGTCGATTGGATGCGAATAGTTACAATAAATCTATGCGTAATCCATTGAATCAGCCTACGTTATCGATGAGCGTGAGTTACCCCGTGGGTCTTCCTGGATTGTACGTTAACGCAAATATTGGCCAGTTTCATCAGTTGCCTTCGTACACAATTTTAGGTTATCGAAACAACAGCAACGCATTGGATAATAAAGATCGGGTAGATTATATTAGAAATCGTTCGGCAGCAGCAGGATTACAGTATAATGCGGGCAAAAATACACGAGTTACCTTGGAAGGTTTCATTAAACAATATCAACGGTATCCATTTAGCCTAACAGACAGTATTTCATTAGGTAATTTGGGTACGGATTTCGCGGTTTTGGGGAATGAACCCATTGCTTCCATTAGTGAAGGAAAGGCTTACGGAATGGAATTCTTGGTACAACGTAGAAACAGAACCGGATTGTACGGGATTATGGCTTACACTTTATCTTGGAGTTTCTTTAATGATAAAAATGGGAAAAGTGTTGCAAGCGCTTGGGACAGCAGACATACATTAAGTTTGGTAGGCGGAAAGAAATTCAAGAAAAATTGGGAATTAGGATTAAAACTACGCATGGCTACAGGTAGGCCTTACACGCCCTTTGATGTGGACCGATCTTTAACCAAATCCAATTGGGATGTAAAAGGGGTGGCTTTACCGGATTATGGGTTGTTAAATTCTCAACGATTGGGTAATTTTTCTCAAGTAGATTTCCGATTGGATAAAGTATGGTACTTAAAAAAGACATCCATCAATTTTTACATCGATATTCAAAACTTATTGAATAAGGCGTATATGGGTCCGGAGACATTAATAGCGGCTCAGAATGCAGACGGAAGTTTAATTACCGATAGTGGAAATGCGGCCCGATATCGCGGCGAGTACTTAATGAATAGTGCAGGATTCTTACAGCCCACTATTGGATTAATTTGGGATTTCTAACGAATAAGTTGTTGTTAGATTGTTGGAATAAAAAAATGCGCTGAGTCTAACTCAGCGCATTTTTTTATTTACCGCAAATTTCGGTAATTAATTGGCTATGGATATTATCCCATGAAATCAAAGGTGTAACCGGTAGCGTGCGGATAAATGCACATTACAGGAATATCTTCGCTTTTATTTACAATTTGTTGGGTTAAAGTTCCGATGATCAGTTCTCTAATTCCTTTTTCAGTATGTGTCATTACCAAAATTAAATCGGCTTTAACGGCGTCGCTGTATTGCAATACTTCATTGGCGAAATTATCTAAAATGCTATCTTTTAAATCGTGTAATACGTATTGTATTCCGCTTTCCTCCAACTGTGCTTTAACGATATTAACGCCTCCTGAGATTCTTTTGCTCAAGTATTCATCGCTACTATTGGAGAAAACGATATGTATTTCTGATTTGAATTTTTTACCAATATGAATGGCCCAATCTACTTTTTGACGTGATTCCATGGACAAATCAATGGGCATAACGATTTTTTTATACCCGTGTTCTGCAATAGGACTTTGTTTAATTACCACTACAGGTACTTCCGAATATTGAATAGTTCTGGAAGCATTGGAACCCACAATTTGTTCCAAACCACTGGCGCCGCTGCTACCCATGATGATAGAATCGAATCCTTCTTCGTTGGCTGTCTCGGCAATGGTTTTGTAGACTTTCCCTTTTTCAACGCGATGGTTTACTTTAATGCCGTGAGCTGCAGTTATTTCTGCTGCTTTTAAAGCAACTTTTGCTTTTATGGCATCGATCATAACGTCGTTTTGACCCGCAGAGAACAAACCACCAAGAAAACTTTCTTCCAATATGTACATCAACGTAATTTCGTTATTGTAAACCTTGGCAATTTTGATAGCATGGGTTAAGGCATTGTCCGCAATAGGAGAGAAATCGATGGGGACAAGGATGTTATTGTTTGTATTACGATTCATAAGCAACGTTGTTAAATCTATGGCGAAGTTACGGAGAATTTTTTCGATTATTTATGATGGATGTCAGTCTTCTACAGCTAACATTAAATCGGCGGTAATGGCATCGGCAAATAATCTTCCGGTTCCTGTTAGAAATAAATGGGAGTTCGTCTGACTGATATGGCCGTGAAATAGCCATTTTTTGAGCGCTTTTTTCGAGTCCATTAACCACTGCTTCCAAACAATATCGTCCACTATTGCTGCAAGTTTATTAATTTCAACGCCCTGTTCTAATCGCAGTTGAGTCATAAGTATTTCATTGAAATTATTAATGGCTGTTAGTTCTTCTTCTTCGTAGTGCAACGAAGAATTTTCCGTTGAAATAAGTT
>CANGWH010000029.1 GCA_947457565.1 Flavobacteriales bacterium | reverse complement strand
GAAATCCCCTTAGTGCCCGAAGCAAATATGTATTACTTGGGAAAATGGGATTTTGATAAAACGCGATTCCCAAAAAGCGAATCCATAAAAAATGTGTTGCGAAGAGATTTCGACTTCTTGATTTCCTTTGATTTATCGGGCGATTGGCATTATGTGGGCATGGCAGCCGTAGGAAAAGCCGCCTGCAAAATCGGATATTATCAGCCGCAACACTTAAGTGTTTATGACATCCTCCTTCGTCAAAATTCGGAGAAGCCCAATTTGAATCAGTACCTTTGTGGAATTAAAGATACCTTAGCAAAATTAGGATGAGAGAGTTAATTGGAACCGGAACCGCATTAATCACCCCTTTCAAGAAAGATTTTAGCATCGATTTTGAGGCATTGGGAAAGATTGTTGAGCATCAGATTGCCCATGGCACCAACTACTTGGTAGTACTTGGAACCACCGGTGAAAGTGCTACACTTTCGAAATCCGAACAACTATCGGTGATTGCCTGCATCAAAGAAGCCAACGCGCAGAGATTACCCTTAGTTCTGGGAATTGGCGGAAACAACACCTCGGCCATGGAAGAGTCCTACAGCACTTCAGACCTTTCTGGTTTCTGTGCGATATTATCGGTAAGTCCATACTACAATAAACCCAACCAAGAAGGTATTTTTCACCATTATAAAGCGCTGAATGCAGTGGCTAAACTTCCCATTATCATATACAATGTACCCGGAAGAACTGGGTCCAATATGACGGCAGAAACTCAGCTTCGTTTGGCCGAGTTACCCAACGTTGTGGCTACCAAAGAAGCCTCAGGAAACATGGAACAAGTAATGACCCTATTGTCTCAAAAACCCGATGACTTTTTAGTGATTAGCGGCGATGATGCGCTTACTTTCCCCATAACGGCTTGCGGTGGAAGCGGTGTAATTTCAGTGATTAATCACGCATACCCAAAAACATTTACTGCGATGGTAAACGCCGCATTGAAAGGCGATTTACAAACAGCTAGATCGCTGCATAACAAAACATTAGAAGGCAGTATGGCTATCTTTGCCGATGGTAGTCCCGGTGGCATCAAAACGATGCTTAACGAAATGGGTTTGTGCGAAACAACAGTGCGCCCACCCTTGTGGCCGGTGAATGCTGCTGTAGATTCGAACTTACGTCGTTTAGCCTCCTTAGGATTATAATCGCACCATGAACCCGAATTTAAATCCCAATTCCGAACCACTAAATTCCACCGAAAAGGAAATCGAACGTGTTTTAAGACCGGCCGATTTTGGGGATTTTTCGGGTCAGCCTGCCATCATAGAAAATTTGCGTGTCTTCGTTCAGGCCGCCATTCAACGCGAAGAAGCCTTAGATCACCTGTTGCTGCACGGTCCTCCGGGATTAGGGAAAACAACATTATCCCACATCGTGGCCAACGCCATGGGCAGCAGCATGAAGATCACCTCCGGTCCAGTGCTCGAAAAACCCGGTGATTTAGCAGGTTTATTAACCAATCTACAAAAAGGCGACGTATTATTTATCGATGAAATACACCGTTTAAGTCCCGTAATTGAAGAATATCTGTATTCGGCGATGGAAGATTACCGAATAGATATTATGATTGATACAGGACCCAACGCTAGATCGGTACAAATTGCGCTTCAACCGTTTACACTGGTGGGTGCAACTACGCGTTCGGGTATGCTAACAGCTCCATTGCGAGCACGTTTTGGAATTACTTGCCGATTAGAATATTATGATGCTGAGACACTCAGCGGCATCGTAATGCGCAGTGCTTTCATTTTAAATACCCCTATCACCGAAGAAGCCGCTTTCGAAATTGCGCGTAGGTCCCGAGGAACCCCAAGAATTGCCAATGCTCTACTACGGAGAACCCGCGATTTTGCACAAATCAAGGGCGATGGAAGAATTACCATCGACATAGCAAAAATGGCCCTTACCGCCTTAAATGTAGACGCCAATGGCTTGGATGAAATGGATAACAAAATCCTTTCTACCATCATTGATAAATTCAAAGGCGGACCCGTTGGTTTAAATACGATTGCCACCGCGGTGGGAGAAGATGCCGGAACCATTGAAGAAGTTTATGAGCCGTTTTTAATTCAAGAGGGATATCTACAGCGAACCGCTCGAGGCAGGGAAGCCACGGCCCATGCTTACAAGCATTTAGGTAAATTAGATCGCCGAAACCCCAATACCCTATTTTAGTATTCCCAACAACGGCTTAAAAGCTAGAGCAACTTGTTTTAATGGCGTAGAGTATGGAAATAGAGGCTGAACTTGTAGATAAAATAAAACAATGGGCCACTGAACTGGGCTTTTTAGCCTGCGGTATTACTAGCGCCAAACCACTAGATTTAAGCCACCAACTCAAATTAGATGCTTGGTTAGCTGCTGGATTCCATGGGGAAATGCAGTACATGGAAAATCACAAAGAAAAACGAGTTCACCCAGCTGCGTTGGTCCCCAATGCCCAATCTGTAATCTGTTTGGCCTACAATTACTTCCCTGCAAGCAATACCCAAACCAATCAAAATTCTCTTAAAGTAGCCCGTTATGCTTGGGGCGAAGATTATCATCGGGTAGTTAAAGATAAAGTTCACGCGTTAATGGAAAAAATCGCGCTTGATTTCCCATCCTTTGAAGGCAGAGGATTTACAGATTCCGCTCCAATTATGGAACGACAGTTGGCCGAACGAGCGGGCATCGGCTGGATTGGCAAAAACAGTTTACTGCTGAGAAAAGGCGTTGGTAGTTACTTCTTTTTGGCAGAAATTATCTCCAATCTACCCTTGCCCAATGATTCCCCTACTACTACCGATCATTGTGGAACCTGTACCGCTTGCATAGACGCTTGCCCCACCCAAGCCATCATTCAACCGCAAGTAATCAATAGTAATCTGTGTATTTCCTACCAAACCATCGAGAAAAAAGGAGAATCTACTTTAACCAACAATCAACAACAGGGTTGGGTTTATGGTTGCGATATTTGCCAAGAGGTCTGTCCATGGAATCGATTTGCAGAGCCAACAACCGAAACCCGATTCCAACCTCGTGCTTATGCCCAAGCCGATTCCCAGCAATGGCATCAATGGATTGAAAACCCTACCCCATTAAAACAGCTTCTCAAATCAACGGCCGCCGAACGCACCGGTCACAAAAAAATCGTTGCCGAAGCAAAACGCTTATTACAATAAACGATAAAAATCCAATTTTACACTCTCACGATTTCCATCACCCTATCGTACCCAAAGAACAACACTGGCATAAATTGTAAGTTCCCCACTGCTCGAACTTACTTAGATTCCACTTTTCAAGTTTTAGTAGTAGATTCTGAAATTAATCTATCTAGGATTGAATTTAGGAATCTGACCCACTTTTTATCGGGAATTTCACAACAAATGTGGTCCCTACCTCTACTTGGGTAGTATAATTAATCTCACCACCAAATTGCTCTACCATTTTCTTCACCATCGCCAATCCCAATCCCATACCACTATTTTTCGTAGAGAAATTGGGCGAAAAAATGCGTTCTCGGAGTGAATCGGGAATCCCCTTCCCGTTATCCTTAATATTAACGGCGATCCAACGGAAATTAGACACATCGGTATCGTTAATTTCTTCCAACCAAACGGTTATCGCCCCTTCCCTGTCATCGGGGATTGCCTGAACTGCGTTTTTAAGAATATTATTAAATATTCGAACCAACATATTCGCATCGGCCCAAATTGTATAATCGATCAGTTCTCCCAATATCTTCGGCTTAACCGAATTCTCACGACCCATCAATGCCACAGAATCGCGCAACGTCTGTGTTAAATTAACCAATCCCAACTGAGGGTCTGGCATTTTAGCAAAGGAAGAAAATTCTTCTGCCATTTCACTCAATGCATCAATTTGACGGATTAATAAATCCGATGTTTTCTGAATTTTTTCCTTAAGATTATCGTCGTCTCTCTGAATCGAATATTGCAGATGTTGTAACGATAAACGCATTGGAGTTAATGGGTTTTTAATTTCGTGGGCTACTTGTTTCGCCATTTCACGCCAAGCCCCTTGCCGCTCGCTTTCTGCCAACCGATTCAAACTTGCATCCAATTCATCCAACATTTTGTTATATTCCCTCACGAGCAATCCAATTTCGTCATTTCTATCCCACTGCAAGGCTTGATTTCGTTCCCCAATTTTCACCAATGACATCTGCTTTCGGATAATATTTAAGGGTAAAGCAATGCGTTGAGCCAATAAATAAGCTACCAAAATGGCAATGGCAAACACCACTGCAAACAAATTCAAAATCGTAACTGTATAGTCAGAAATTTCCCGAAACAAATCCCTTCTGTTAGAAAAATAAGGTAGATTCAAGTAACCCTTTACGTTTAAATCTTTATCGAACAATGCCGTATAAGACGATAAATAATTCAAATCGCCCAATTGTTCATTCACAACGGCCGCCGATGAGCCACGGGATTGTAAAATCGCATACACCTCAGGATTCATTAAAGGCGCCTTAATTTTAGATTCAATTAACTGATCATTGGTTGAAGCAAACAATTGACCTTCAGCTGTATATAAATTAATATCTGTATTGTAATAATCGCCCAAATCGTACATAAGGGCTGTGTAATTCTGTTCAAACACCGCATTTATATTCACCTTTGAGGTAAGCATTTGGGCTATTTTACCTGTTTTATCTCGCAATCCATTCACCTGATCTCGTGTATAGCTCTGCACGAAATAATTCACGGTCACCAACAATACCACCACAAATGTGGCAAACACAATCCAGGTAACATACAACTGCAATCGGGAACTAATGAACAAATCCTTGCTATTCGGTATGGGGAATCTTGACTTTAAGCCTTGTAATAGTCGCAATTGCCGATGCCCCGTACCCGTAAATCGCAAAAACTCATGCTGCAACCACAGCAACAGATAATAGATTAATACCAAAACAATACCGGCCAATGCCATGAGTGTAAAGCCAGACATGGAGGCTAACCAACCCGTATATTTACGAGACAAAACGATAGAGTTTTTATTTGAATCAAAAAGTATATAATGACTGATTTTCTGCTTATCGTCATCAAAGAACCCAGAATCTTGGTATTGCAGTACCACTGGGTAATCGAAATCCCCGTAGGATCTGCTTAATTTTTCGTTTACATAAATTCCAAAACTATATTGATTATCGTTGTAAAGTTTTTGAAGCTTGTCGTTGCCCAATATCTGAGCCAATCTTCCTTCTGCCGATGAAATTCGAGGCGTAAGTATTACAAAAAATACCCCCAAGAAATTTTCAGCATCGGAAACCTGAAATCTGCCCAAATAACTTCCTTTCAATTTCAAATCATTCACCCGGGAGAAACGGGCTGTTACAGGAACACAATTATTGCTTTGATACAACGTATTTAGCAATGGATAATCGTAGGCATTTTGGCTTCGATAGTTTCTTCCAAACGCATTATAGTCCAAAATTTGCACATCAAATGCACCGCTTAAGGGCGTAAAATATAGCTCGCGTAAACGCTTTTCAAATTGATCCTTCGTCTCATCAAGGCAGGTATAATAGTCTACAATCCCTTTATCGGTAGTAAGTAACCATTCCAAACGAGCCATCTGCGACAGCGCATCATAATCCCCTCCAAGCAAAATTTCATTCGCCAACATTTTGCGTGTTTTTTGTTCTTTTTCGCTGGAATAATACTGCAGTAGTACACTTACCATTAAACACGGCAAAAACACCTTCATGGCTATAGACAACCATGATTTACGAATAAATAAAAACCATTCGGCGAATAGCCAAACCAAGGAAAAAATAATCCAAGGTATTACCACCGATTCCGAAACAGGGCCCTGAAATAACCAAGCAGCAGCCAGTACAATTTGAAGCAGCGAAAAATTACGCAACGTCCATGGTTTCAGTGTTTTTAAATAGGCCCAAGCAACATCTACAAATTGGAATTTTGCAATGAATAATACAGCTAAAATTAAAATTCCAATAGCCGTGAAGCTATCTAAACGGTGGAATTGGTGAAATTGAAAATTAATATCCCCATTTACCACCACATCCTGGGTAATTTCAAGCAATTTGAATAGAATCCAATAGGAGGCTTGTGCCGATAGTGTTATGGAAATCAGCTTTAAATAATACTTATCACTTCTAAACCCAAACTGCACATAGGCAGCCTTGGAATTCATAGCAATAAATAATATCACCATAGAAAAGACCAACAATAACCCTAGGTTATAATTCCACTGTTTACTTCCAGAAAACAAATTTCCAGAAAATACATCCCAAGCTTTTACCGAGCCAAGGGTTAATCCTTGTAGAAAAGCGTATAATACTACAAAATAAATACCTAAGACCAATAATTTCACCAACACAAAACTCCATCGGCTCTGGATGCATCGATTTAATCCGCGCACCAACATCCACATGGCTACAATGAACAATACATCCCAAAACCAAAAGGGTTTTTGGTGGGTGGTTAATAAATGAAATAAGGGCAAACTTTCACTAACTACGGGTACGCTATGTTCAATTGGATTAGGACTTATTTTGAATTCATTTTCGCGGTAAGCACTGGCCGAAGAATCTTGGGAAGTGAGCGACAAAGGCGATTCTTTCGCTAATGCTAAGACATAAATCAATTCAATAGACCCTTGTTTAAATCGCCATATACCTAAGCTATTATTACCAATGGTTTCAACAGAAACCGAATCCCGCTCCCCAGCCTTGATGGCGTAATCTGCCGAAGTCCAAAAAATAGGCCTATTGTTATTAAAAACAAATATCTCCAAAGGCTCCAAGTATAGTTGGAGTTTTAAAAATCGGCCAAAGCGACCTGCAGTATCTGACTTTAACGAGGCAATTCTAAACAGTTCCGATCGGCTATTTTTAATTATTTCAGCGGCTTCCTTCGCCTGAACTTGAATAGTTTTCGCTTTATTCTCAAGAACACGCTCACCGCCTAAATTGGTAGATCGAACCATCATTATCTGGGAAAGCGATAGTATAACCAATGAAAATACTATCCAGAGAATATTGGATCGTCTGAATTCCATACTATAAAAATTTGCCTGGCGTCAAATAATCAACTACATATTCGTCTATTGCCGATTCTAAACTCGTAAACGGCAATGAATACCCTGCGTTTCGTATGGAAGTCATCTCGGCTTGGGTGAAATATTGATAATTGGCTCTAATATCCTCCGGCATGGCCACAAATTCAATACTAGTTTCTTTATTCAATGCTGAAAACACAGAATGGGTAAGATCTAAAAAGGTCCTGGCATTTCCTGTACCTAAGTTATACAGCCCACTGTGTTTTCGTTCTTCCATAAAAAAAATCAGGACTGACAAAACATCTTTAATCCAAATAAAATCTCTTTGTTGCCACCCATCTTCAATCCCATCCCGATAACTTTTAAACAACTTTACATTTCCCTCAGTTAGAATTTGATGATAGGCATGATATACAACGGATGCCATTCTGCCTTTATGGTATTCGTTGGGACCAAACACATTAAAAAACTTAAAACCAGCCCAGAAGGGAGGCAATGATTTTTCGGTTCTCTCAAACTGCTCTTTAACCCATAAATCCACTTGCTGTTTGCTACTACCGTAGGGATTTAACGGCATTAATTGTTCAATAGAATCCAACCCGTCTTTAAATCCTAAGGACCCGTTTCCGTAAGTAGCCGCGGAAGATGCGTAAATTAAGGGAATTGAATATTGCGTGCATCGTTCAAACAATAACTCCGTAAAATCCACATTTAATCGATTTAACACCGTCCAATCTACTTCAGCTGTATTGGTTCGTGCGCCGATATGAAAAACAAATTGAACATCCCGGCCATGGTTATCCAACCAAGAATGAAACGCATCCCTATGCACAAAACTTCGAATCGTTTTTCCGTGCAGATTATGCTGTTTTTCGGGAAAACTAAAGTCATCTACTGCAATTAGATCCCCATATCCTTTGCGGATAAGCTCACCAATCAATGCCGATCCAATAAAACCAGCTGCACCCGTGATAACAATCATTAACACAAACCTACACGTTTTTTTTGAGACAGGGAATTTTTATGGGCGGAAGTTAAATCGATATTTTGCCGTTAATATTGTAATTGCAATGAAACAATCGGGGCATAGATTAACCTGGATCATTTTGGGATCCATGGTGGTAGGTATTATAACTGGACAGTTGTTGTTTTCTCATTTCGACCTAGACGATAACAATCAATTGCTTGGGAAAGAACTAGAAAAAGCAAAAGAGATTGCTTCCTATTTCAAATTACTTACTACCCATATCTTTCTTAGACCGGTACAAATGACCATTGCTCCTCTAGTTTTAACCACATTAATTGCGGGAATCGCTAAAATGGACGATATAAAAACGGTAGGCCGAGTTGGCGGTAGAAGTATGATTTGGTTCATTACTGCATCGTTGGTTTCCTTATTGCTAGGAATGTTTTTAGTAAATTATTTCCAACCCGGGGTTAATGCTAATTTTGGCACTACTGATGCGGGTTCTGTGGGGGAAATCGTTGGAAAAACCAAAGGATTTAGTTTGCAAAATTTCCTAGAACACGTCTTCCCCATTAGCATTTTTGAAGCGCTTGGGAATAACGAAATATTACAAATCGTTTTATTTTCTGTCTTATTTGCCATTGCCTTAAACCAGACCGGAGAAAAAGCCAAACCCATTATCGACGCATTGGATACGATGGGTAAAGCCATCCTAAAAATTGTGGGTTAT
This sequence comes from Flavobacteriales bacterium, assembly GCA_947457565.1. Classification (GTDB taxonomy): domain Bacteria; phylum Bacteroidota; class Bacteroidia; order NS11-12g; family UBA955; genus JAGKXC01. The sequence continues at coordinate 13,437 of CANGWH010000029.1, read as the reverse complement.
GTAATGTGGTTAGCACCTTTAGGCGTATTTGGTGGAATAACCGCTATTATTTCCGTTAAAGGACTGGTTATATTGAAGTTGTACAAAGTTTACTTGTTGAACTTCTACACCGGTATTGCCTTGCTTTGGATCATTTTATTGCTGGTTGGCTACTTAATTTTAAGAAATCAACTTTGGAAACTCCTTGGACATTTAAAAAACCCACTAATGGTAGCATTCAGCACCACCAGTAGCGAAGCAGTTTACCCTAAACTAACCCAAGAATTGGAGAGTTTTGGCTGTAAAAAAAAGGTGGTCAGTTTTGTTCTGCCTTTGGGATACAGTTTTAATCTAGATGGCTCGATGATGTACATGACCTTTGCTAGCATTTTCATCGCCCAAGCCTATAATATCCCACTAACTTTAGGGACTCAATTAACAATGCTCCTCGTGCTGATGTTAACATCCAAAGGAATTGCAGGTGTACCAAGAGCTTCATTGGTAGTTGTAGCCGCCACCTGTTCCATGTTTAATATTCCGATTGAAGGCATAGCGTTAATTTTACCCATAGATCATTTTTGTGACATGGGTAGAAGTATGACCAATGTTTTAGGCAATGGGTTAGCAATTTCAGCCATCGATAAATGGGAGAAGTCTTAGATTTAACGGAACTAAGCAAAAACTTAGAGTTTTTAGAGGAAGTTGCCTTTCAGATAGAAAAGGATTTCAGCTTGATTGCATTTGAGCTTAAGTTTAAGCCCTACAATTCGTTAGAATCTATGATTGGCGAAGTTGAATCGGCGATAGAATCGGTAAGACATACCCAGCCCAATTTATGGATGAAAATTGTGTATCGGGTTGATTTAACAGAAAAACAATATCGTTTTGCCAAAGGATTGCACGGAGAAACCTCGGCCAATCTAGCCAAAGGAGTAATTCTAAGAGAAGCACAAAAAGTGTACACGCGAAAAATGATGAAATAAGCAGCTGATTTTACCCACAATACCGCTTTAAATTTGGAAGATATACGCTATTTGTGGAAATTCGCTGAATGGAATTGAAAGACGTAGTATCGGTAACCGGAATGCCCGGTTTGCACAAAATCATCGGTAGAAACAAAAACGGACTGATCCTTGAATCACTTTCCGATAAAAAGAAGTTCTCCACTACACCTAGACAGAGAATCAGTATATTAAGCGATATTGCCATGTTCACGGACGAAGGCGAAGTTAGATTAGCCCAAGTATTAGTAAATCTTAAGAGCCTCGATGAAGCAGGCGAATCTTTACCCTCTTCCAAAGCCGACAATGGTGAAGTTACCGCATTTATGGCCAAAGTACTCCCTACCTATGATCGCGAACGCGTTTATGTATCGGACATGAAAAAATTATTTACTTGGTACAGCAGTTTGAAGAATTCTGATTTGGATTTTGCCAATATATTAAATGAAAGCACCGAGGAAGAAGGTAATTCAGAAACTTCCGCTGATTCAACGGCAAAAACCGATGCTAAAGTGAAAAAATCTTCTGCTGCACCCAAAAATACAGCCCCAAAGAAACCTGCAACCGGAGCAAAAACAAAAACTACTACGCCTCGTAAAATGGGAAGTTAATTCCATGAGACAATCGTTTCTACCCCCTTCTTTGATCATCCAAAAACCGGAAGACATACTCCCCTTTTATCAGCAATTATTAAATAGAACCATTCAATCTGCGAGTGAGTTCCAAGAGTTCCTATTGGATGTTTCCGATTTGGAAAGCGCTGTTTCTGAGGATATGGCATGGCGATATATTCGCATGACCTGCGATACCGCCAACAAAGATCACGAACAAGCCTATTTAACGTTTGTCCAAGAGATACAACCGCAATTAGCGCCACTGGAAGATTCCTTAAATCAACAAATTATTAATTGCCCCTTCGTTTCAGAATTAGAAAACGAAAACGATGCATTTAAAATTTATTTTAGAAACTTGCGCGGCGCCGTTGAATTGTTTAGGGAAGAAAATATAGCCTTACAAACCGAAGTTCAAACTCTAGCACAAGAATATTCGGCCATTCAAGGTTCGATGCAAATCGATTGGAATGGAAAACAGATTACACTGCAACAAGCCTCCAATTTATTATTAGAAACCGATAGGGAAATTCGAAAGCAAGTTTGGGAAAAAATCACGGCAGCTCGATTATCGAGAGCCTCGGAATTAGAAGAACTCTTCTCCAAACAAGTAAAGTTACGACATCAAATTGCCGTAAATGCAGGATTTACCAACTACCGCGATTACACCTTCAAATCTTTAGGCCGGTACGATTACAGCGTTGAACATTGCAAACAATTCCATAACAGTGTAGAACAAGTAGTTGTTCCAATGTTACGGAAGATAACTCAACGTCGCAAAGAAGCTATGCAATTAGAGGCACTGATGCCCTGGGATATGGCGGTTGATCCATTGGGAAGAAAACCATTAAAGCCTTTTACTGATGGTACAGAGTTATTGCAAAAAGGGCTGGATTGCCTTAGAGAAATCAGACCCTATTTTGCTCAGTGCCTAGAAACCATGAAAAACAATGGTTTATTAGATTTAGAAAGTAGATTAGGTAAAGCACCCGGTGGCTATAACTACCCCTTGGCAAAAACCAATATGCCATTCATCTTTATGAATGCTTCTGGAAATTTACGCGATGTAGAAACCTTAGTGCATGAAGCAGGTCACGCCATTCACAGCTTTAGAATGGCTCCCTTAGCCTTAAATGCATTTAAAAATACTCCCAGCGAAGTGGCGGAATTGGCAAGCATGAGTATGGAGTTGTTATCCATGGATGGATGGCACCATTATTTCCAAGACGAACACGATTTAAAACGCGCCAAAGAAGATCAACTCGAAGGAATTATCGGCACATTGCCATGGATAGCGCAAGTTGATGCATTCCAACATTGGATTTACGAAAACCCCAACCATTCGATCGACGATAGACAGCAAGAATGGATGAATTTAAATCGAAAGTTTGGCACTGGAATGGTTGATTACAGTAAATTCCCAGGCGTCTTGGAAAGCAGCTGGCATAAGCAATTGCATGTTTTCGAATTGCCATTTTACTACATCGAATACGGTATTGCTCAATTAGGCTCAATAGGGATCTGGAAAAACTATTTGGAAAATCGCGAACTAGCGCTGGATCAATACGAAGCCTTCCTGAAACTTGGTTATCAAGTTAGCATACCCGAAATTTATAATACAGGTGGGGTTGATTTCAACTTCACTCAGGATTATATAGAAAGCCTCATGGGTGCGGTATTATTGGAATTAGATAAATAAATAACATATTCATGACGATTCTCTGAGTTTCAAGGTATTATCTTTGAAACTTTATGAAACAACGTCTATTCCTAATTTTGGCTGCAGCTGCAACAAACTTTGCAGTGGCACAGAAAATCGACCTCGACAAGAATTTTGTAACCTACCAGTACCGAGGATTACCACACAAAAACCTGGATACAACTTACAGAACGTTTAATGTACGCGTTGAGGCGCCTTCCACTATTTCTAGTGCTATGAGTTCTGAAAGCATCGCCGATCGAATCATCTTACAAGGCTGGAGAAAAGTTGAATACGGCAAAGGTCATATTCAAATTAATATGGCTTTTGATGATTTGATTTTCGAAGGTCAAAATATGAGCACCCGTGTTTCTGAAACCAAAAATAAAGAAGGCGTTGTAACTGCAAGAACAACCTACTACAGTTTAACCGTAAAATACCGTTTGCGAGGATACTACTCTATCAGAGATTTCAATGGAAATACCATTGCAAGTCAAATTGAATTAAACACAGATCGTTCAGCTTCTTGGACAAGTTCTGAATACACCTCACAATACGAATGTCAGAACTATTTCAACAACAACCGCATGGCCATCTCTAACAACTTGGTTAGAAAACACTTGGACGAATGGACAAATTCCGTAAACATCAGCATTAACCGTGATTACGGTTTCCCTACACTTACCGAAAGTGCGTTATTTTGGAATACAGACAGTAAAAAACACCCCGAAAACGCTGCATTTAACCAAACTATTACAAAGATTAAAGAAATCGGTAAAACCATGTATTCACACGAAATGCCTGCTTCTGCTGTAACAGGGTTGGAAGAATGCATTACCTATTTTAATGAATTGAAAACCAAATATAGCGGCGATGATAAAGCCAACGTAAAGTTACGTTATGCGGCTTATTATAACATTGCACACCTGTGTTTTATGTTAGACAAACCCGAATTAGCATTAGCCGAAGCGGATGGTTTAGAGAAGAACGAATACGACGTAAAAGATGCCGAAAAATTGCGCAAAGAGGCCAATGAAATGATTGAGTTATTTAAGCAAAACAGAATCCATACCTCTCACTTTCAAATCGATACAAATAAATTTAAAACGCCGTCAGGCATGTAATTCAATCGGTATTTGTACTGTACAACCGTAAACTGTTATGCATTACAAAAGCAACTTGCCCAGATAATAACGATTGCAATAAACTAACCTGTGCAAGGTATAAAAAAAGCGGTAATGATGATTACCGCTTTTTTTATGTATTTAAATCGGTCTTATACGCAACGTTTATCTATAATCCAAGGTAAATAAAAGTGCGAAATAGTTCCGTGGAAATTGAATCACTCGAGAAATCTATTGAAAACCTGCGGAAACTATCGAATTACAAATTACCGCGAATTGCTTGTTCTCTTTCAATACTCTCGAACAATGCTTTGAAGTTTCCTTTACCAAAGCTTTGTGCTCCTCGGCGCTGGATTATTTCATAAAACAAGGTGGGTCTATCTTCTACGGGTTTTGTGAAAATCTGTAATAAATAACCTGATTCATCGCGATCAACCAAAATATTTAACTTTTTCAAATCTTCAATATCTTCATCAATTTCGCCTACTCGATCCAATACATCATCGTAATACGTTTCTGGGACATACAAAAATTCAATCCCTCTTCGGCGCAATTCGGCCACCGTTTCTAAAATATTGTGCACCTCAATTGCAATATGCTGCACTCCAGCCCCGTGATAAAAATCCAAATATTCTTCTATTTGTGACTTCTTTTTTCCTTCTGCAGGTTCGTTAATCGGAAATTTGATATACCCGTTTCCGTTACTCACTACTTTACTCATTAAAGCACTGTATTCGGTAGAAATATCTTTGTCATCGAAGGTTAATAACAATTTAAAGCCCATAACATCTTCATAGAACTTAACCCACTCATCCATTTTCCCTAATTCTACATTTCCAACGCAATGATCTATATACTTTAGTCCCACGGGAGTAACCTCCATCGCATTATCAACGGCTTTAAATCCCGGTAAAAACGGACCATTATAACTGGATCGCTCTACAAATTTATGAACGGTATCTCCATACGTGCGGATTCCACTAACTACTACGTAACCGTATTCATCTTCGATACGCATTGGCTCTAAATAAGGGATTGCACCTCGCTTAACTGTTTCCTCAAAACTTTTAGTAGCATCGTCTACCCAAATACTTAAGAATTTCACACCATCGCCATGCTTTAAATGATGTTGAGCGATTTCAGAAGTAGGATCGATGGCCGTAGTTAGCACCAATCGTACTTTATTTTGCTCCAATACATAGCTAGCTCTATCACGCACCCCAGTTTCAGGTCCAGAATACGCAACCAACTTATACCCCCAAGCCATTTGGTAGTAATACGCGCTTTGTTTCGCATTTCCTACATAAAACTCAACGTGATCGGTACCATTTAAAGGTAGAAAATCAACCGATGTCTCGATTTCGTTAACCAATGCTGTTTCCATATTTCTATTCAAAATTACGAAAGTTTGGCTAAGTCCACAAGGGACGCCAATTATTGGTAGGGATCAACCATGAAATCAACTATCACCGATTTCCATAGTACCTGCGAATGGAGGGTATCTTTTGCAAACCACAGTAATTGTTTATAGGAAGTAATTGCCTTTGAGTTCCGGGGCACTTTTATCAAGATTTGTTGAATGAATTTATTTTTAACCCTAGCAACCGGGGGAATCTGAGGACCTAAAACGGAGTCGTTAATTTGCTTGCGTAGAATTTCTGTGTAAAAACGTGCTGCATTGTACGCAGTCTCCGCATCTATATGTCGTATTTCTACCCGAATTAATCGTCTAAACGGAGGATAATCAAACTGGTTACGCTGACGCATTTCTTCCTCCATCAACTCATTATACTGCTGTTCTACCAGGGCTTGTAATACTGGATGTTTAGGTTGATGGGTTTGTACCATGAACGTACCGGCCTTTCCATCTCTGCCAATCCTACCCATTAACTGTTGGAATTGCTGAAACGCCCGTTCATGACTTCGGTAATCGGGAATATGCAACAACATATCGGCATCAGGAACCACGATTAAACCGATATTAGCAATGTCAATTCCTTTTGCTAATAGCTGCGTACCCACCAGTATGTCTAATTCACCGCGTTCAAAAGCCATTAAAATCTTTTGAAAATCATCCCTTTTCTTTATGCTTTGCTGATCAAATCGACCAATTCTAGCCGTAGGAAACATCAATCCTAATTCTTCGGCAATTTTTTCAGTTCCGGTTCCTTTTAATGATAAACTGTGGGACCCACAACCTGTACACTTTTCTGGAATCGCCTGTTGAAACCCACAATACCCGCAGCGCAAATTCGACGATGATTTATAATAGGTTAAGGCAATATCACAATGAGCACACTCCACTGAAACTCCACACAAATCGCACTGAACATAAGGCACATATCCTTTTCGATTATGGTACACCACCACACGTTGCTGCTTCAACAATGCCTCCGTAATACCTTTTTTAGCGGGTTCACTTAACAATCCGTCCCAAGCTCCCATTTTCTTTAACTCCGATAAATTCAACAATTCAATGATAGGAGCAGGTATATTGTGATAGGATTTCATCAACGAAACCTTGCCAACTTTCCCCTGAATAACTAACTGTTGAATCTCATACGAAGGAGTTGCCGACCCAAGTAACAACCTGCAATTGTGTAACTTACTCAAATGAAATGCCGCATCTCTAGCATGAAAATACGGTCTTTTTTCATATTGCTTATACGATGTTTCATGTTCCTCGTCCACTACGATCAGTCCTAAATCTATAAACGGTGCAAACAATGAACTCCTTGTTCCAATTACAAACTTGATTTCCCCAGACAATACCTTCTCGTATAATTCTGTTCGCTCATGGCTACTGTAATAATGGTGCCAAACCCCTACTTCCACTTGCATCCATTTACTGATTCGATCCACCACATGTTCCGTCAATGCCACCTCTGGAAGCAAATAAAGTACTTGCTTTCCAGACTGTAAAACCTCTCGTATAAATTCTAAATAGACCAACGTTTTACCCGAGCCAGTAACACCCTCCAATAAGGTAGGTTTGTCTTGATTAAAACTAGCACGTATACCCAACACCGCCTGAAATTGCTCTTCCGTTAATTCGTAATTGCGATTATCTCCTTTTCTTAACTTCAAGTGATCTCTGGGTACCTTTTGGATACTCAGTAATTCTTTTTTTTCTAATTGCTTTACCGTGGGCCTATCCGCCGCTGGATGTCGTAAAAAATCAGCCAAAACAATCGGTTTAATAGACCAACCTAACAGCAAAATCATTTGATTAAACTGCTTCATCGACCTTTTTTCTAGTTGGTTTATTGCAGCATTAGCCGTACCTTCATTCTCCCAGATTTCTGGATTTAATTGCACAACTTCCTCAAATTTGGGTCGATAATTTTCTTTTAGTTCCTCTTCCATTAAAATCAGCCCTCGCATATACAAGGATTTAATGGTTTTTAGAACATTTTTTTGCTCTAACTTAGACCGTACCTCATCCAAACTCGCGATGCCTTTGGTACTTAAAAACTGCAAAACCTCCCATTCTTTAGGGTCCAGGTCGGTAATTGAGTACATTTGGTTATCGGAATCCGGATGTAACGCAATCTTAGTCTCGCTCTGCAATCTAAATCCTGACGGCAATGCCGTTGCCATAACATCACCGGGGTAAGCCATGTAATAATCGGCTATCCAATTCCAAAACTGTAATTGCTTCGCAGTTACAATGGATTTATCGTCTAAGATTTCTAAGATATATTGGGCTTGATACCCAACTGGGGGTTCTTCAGAAACAGCGATTATAATTCCTGCGTATACTTTTCGATAGCCAAACTGAACTGCAACACGAATACCTGGAATTATAAATTCATTCCAATCCAATGGGACGCGGTAGGTATACGTTTTTGGAACCGGTACCGGAACCAAAACTTCAGCAAATATTGTTACTTTTTCCCCCATAAACCCAATTACAATTTATAGAAATCGCTGATCCCGTTAAGAACGAATCACCAGTGAATTGCAGTAGGCGAATTTACCTTAACTACAATACTTAACAAATGTATAACTACCGCAATTTTTAGAAATAAATCCAAAATTTTCCAAACTTGTTGATCTTTTGCCATCCAAATTGCAATAGAAACCCATGTACTCATCCCCAATGTAATCCCAGATATAGACAAGTAATAATTGGGATTCCAATCAGGTAAAATTGGTTTTACTTTTTGTACCACGAACAACATAGAATAAATAACAAGTACTCCCAAATTCAACAACATTAATCCTCGCTTCGCCCATTTAACGCCAGTAATTACAACCACAGTTTGATACCCAAATACTAAATTCCCTTTATGACCCATTAAATCTTTCAAAACAGAACGCGTAAATAACAAAACCGCTAACGATCCCATATAATAAAACATACCCCAATGCCAATTGCCGTGATGAATCCATACAGAACATAGGGGCACCATAGTTAATATGGTACCTGACAATTCCCGAAGTATAGGTTTTTTCTGGAGCTTGTGCGAATAAAACCAACAAAACAGCGTATATAAAAAGAAAAACGCTAAAGCTTTCAACGAAGCTAACATTGCAAAAAACAAGGCCAGTGAGTTTAATACAAAGTATAAATTCAACAACCGTGTTTCCCCTAATAACCTACCGAAAATAACCGTTTTTGGCACATTAACCAAATCTTTACTCTGATCGTAAAACGCATTAATGATAAAAGCTCCAGCAACGGTACATAAACTGGATAAAACAATCAAATGAAGATCAACATCGTATAAAACACCCGAAAATCCCTGTTCTGAAAAAGTAAGCCAATAAATCAAATATTGCGATATAGCGATAAGAGCTAAATTATACCACCGTATGGCGCCCAACAGCAATATAAATTTCAACAGATATTTTTGTCTACGTTTCAATCTAAGGTGGGAAGATAAAATAAAAACAACGCATTATAACAATGCGAACGGCAGAAACAATTACCCGTACAGCCTTTTAAATTTTGTATATAACTTGTAACGTATGGCCTTGTAGCATTGATTGCGCCACAGCTATGTCTTTGGTAAATCCAAGAACGAATCCACCGCCACCGCTTCCGCATAGTTTCAAGTAATAGGCATTGGTCTCCAACCCTCTCTGCCATAATTCTTGGAAGTGATCCGGTATCATGGGCTTAAAATTATCCAATAATAATTTAGACAAGCCCTTTACATTCTGCAATAGTTGCTTGGGTTCACCTTTTAAGAACGACTGAACACAGGCATCATTTTGCTTCTTTAATTCGGTCCTCACCATATTTCTAAAGCCCTCTTCTTTTAAGCGGTTTAGGAATATACTAACCATATTTTGGGTCTTTCCGGGAGCTCCTGAATTCATTAAAAAAATCGCACCCTTTCCTTCTGAATTTTCAACAGGTAAACCAACAGCGTCTAAATCGCCCTGTCCTTTTATTAAAATTGGCAAATTCAGATAACAAATTAAAGGGTCTAACCCTGAACTTTTTCCATGAAAGTATGATTCGAGCTTTGCCAATGTTGCTTTTAACAATGGTAAATTATCTTGATCCATTATAGCATCTGCCTCTATCCTACTTTGGGTATATTTAAAATAAACAGCAGCTACCAAAGCGCCTGAACTGCCTACCCCAAAACCCTGAGGAATCGTAGAATCAAAATACATTCCAGCAGCAAGATCGTTTTGCATGGCATCTAGATCCAACGAGCAAGGAAGTTCTCCCAATTGTTTGAGTTTAACTAAATGGGAATGATATTCAATCAAACTCTTGTTTGAATTCTGTTGGAATTCATTGGGAAAATTGGTAAAGTCAAAATTCCCTTTATAGAATGTATACGGAATGCTTAATCCCATGGAATCTTCAATAATTCCATATTCACCAAACAGAAGAATTTTTGCGTAGTGAAGGGATTCTTTTATCATAGTTTAATTTTACTCGTTGGTAATCCTGATAGGAGCACCACCAATGCTACTGCAAAGATAACGTCCGGATTCGCAATAAGTTAACAAATGACTTTCCACAAAGTTCATTACGTCTACTTTTTTCTCACATTTGTACAATAAATGAACATTGGCCCCAGCATCTAAGGTAAAACACAAGGGTAATCCCGTTTCAGCCCTGAATTTCCATACCGCTTCTATAATAGCTAACGTGTTGGGTCTCATTAAAAGATAATATGGAATAGAGGTTTGCATCATTGCATGCAGTTGCAACGCCTCAGATTCAACGATTTTAATAAATTCCGCTACGTTCCCTTCCCGCAAAATAGAAACCAACGTGGACAAGTTTGCAGAAGCTACCTCAAATCTAGCCGCCGCATAGGGATGATTACTCAATAAAGAATGCCCTTGAGTACTACTCACTACCTTCTCGCCAGCATCTACAATCAAAACACAATCTTCCCAATTAGAAAAGGATGAATGTATAGATCCTTGCATTTCAACGGCATATAAATCAGAACTTCCTTCAACAGCAGTGGATTCTCCCCATACTGCAGGTTTTGAAAACATACTTCGGCATGCGCTTCCGGAACCTAATCTAGCTAAAAAGCTAACCTTTTGCCAATCCAATGACTCTGCCATGGGGGTTTCCAGATCTACTAAACAACAAGCAAGAGCACCTAAACCAGCAGCGGAACTAGCAATACCTGTTCCGTGGGGGAAATTATTGGATGATTCTATGCGCAAAGATACAGACTCTAACCAAGGACAATAAGACATAATACGTTGGAAAAACTCATGTAATTTGGGCTCAAAACTTGGCTTTGCCTTGCCATCCAATACAAACTCAAACCCAAAATTGCCAGAATCTTTAATGGTTACTCTCGTAGTAGTTTTTAGATCAGAAAGCGACCAACTAATACTTGGATTCGCAGGTATTTGCTGTTCTCCTATCTTCTTACCCCAATATTTCACTAATGCAATATTGCTTGGACAAGACCACTGCGACGTAGCACCAACGGATGGATTTACCATAACCTCCGAAAATTTTATCGTTGTATTCAATGAATTATTTGTTTTACAAAAGTCAATTTAGTACCCAAAAGTTCGATTTCATTATTCGTTAATTACCAAATCGTTCCATCGAAATATTTCCATATCCTCTAGATTGCTTCGATTCTTTTTATAAAAAACCTCGTTTACCAGCAGCATATCTCCCCCCCAAGCGCCTAACCATTTACACAAACCGCCTTTAATTGGTTCCCAGTTGTAGGTCTGATAGGGATTTTTCAAACCCAACATGGCAACAGTAATGGCTTGATACAACTCCAACCCAGCTTCAATGGTTGATAGATCGGTAGCTTCTTTCAATCGTTTCATCAATTGAATCATTTGATGGTATAAAAACGGTTCATCTACAAACGACTCCACTTTCTCTTTTACTGAGGCTAAGGAATTCCTGCTATTTTGCTTTTTACCCACCATAACGACATACCAATTTTTGGTAAACTCAGATGGCAGCGACCAACTCATCCAATTGGGTTCATTATCAATAAGTTTGTATACTATCGGTTTCCCACTATGTGCAACAGCCGTATCATAACCGCTTCCACCGAAAACTTTCTTTTGCAGTGCCATCGGATCCATATTTGCCCAACGGGCCAAAGTAACTACCAGCGAACTTGAACTGCCCAATCCCCATGAACTATCAAATTCTAATTCTGTTTCAAATCGAACACTCACCCCGCGCTTCCAACAATTGGTGGGTAAGGCTAATAACATATCTACCAAGCGCAATGCAATTGGATTTCCGGAAAATTCCTCTTCTAATTCTTCGGGCGTAAGTAATAATTGCTCCATGGAAAGCGACATTTCAAACCAAATCGTACCATCTGAACGTTTGCTTTGCCAAACCAATTTCCAATCGGTTTTGGATTCAAATTCCCATACCCTTAATATTTGCCCAACTTTCGTGGGTAATGCCAGCGATTCGATACCAATGGTGACGAAATATTCGCCACAGAGCAAAATTTTACCTGGTGCAAAGAATGATTTCACGGTACTTAATTACCTGCTAAGGTATCAAACTTTGATGAATCAGTTCCATTAACCGGTAACCAACCGCCTCTAATTTTAGTAAACACTTCAACAGCGGCACTGTGGCTAACCACTTTATCTTTGAAATATTCAACAATCGTGACCTTCTCGCTGTCTGTAGCTTCCAATTGATTCAAAATATTTAGCAGGTGCATTTTCATGTGCCCTTTTTGAATTCCGGAGGTTATCAATGATCGAACAGCACTAAAGTTTTGGGCCAACCCAGCCACGGCTGTAATTTTCATCAATTGTTGGGCCGATGGATATCCCAATAACTCATGGGCAAATTTTACCATGGGATGTAAATTCGTAATGCCTCCAACCGTCCCCAAACTCAGGGGTAATTCTATCCAAAACACAAATTCATCTCCCTCAATGGCGGCGTGTGTTAAGCTACTATAGCTTCCGTTTTTTGAAGCATAAGCATGCGCTGAAGCTTCTGTTGCTCTAAAATCGTTCCCGGTAGCTATTACCACTGCATCTATCCCATTCATGATGCCTTTGTTGTGCGTTACGGCTCGATATGGTTCTACGGTCGCAATTCTTATCGCTCTACAAAATTTATCCGCAAATTCATAATTCCCGATGCCACTACCTTCGTTTATCGCGTCAATTTTACACCTAACTTCAGCCCTCACTAAACATTCTGGGGTAAAATTACTGAGTATACTCATTACAATTTGCACCGGGGAATTACCCAATGTTTCATTGTTTTCTGAAACAATCACTTGCCAAGTATGCGCAAATGATTCCAAACAAGAATTAATAAAATTAGCACCCATGGAATCACAGGTTTCAAAGCGCGCTTCTAATTGATAATATCCCGGCTCTAAATCACTTTTGTCCTTTAGCGTAATATCTAAAATCCCGCCGCCTCTAGCCACCATGTTTTTGGTTATATCCGCGGCATTTTCAACAAATTTAAACTTATTGGATTCAAAAACTCTAGTCAATGATTCAACCTCACTGCCCTCCCAAATAAAATGAACATGCCCAATTTTAACTGTGCTGATAACTTG